>JACRCS010000084.1 GCA_016218905.1 Deltaproteobacteria bacterium | reverse complement strand
TTCGCGCCGCCGTCGCGACCGCCTCCTCGAGCGCGGAGACGAGCCGGTCGAGGTCGATCTCCTTGTCGCGCGAGGCGGCTTTGAGGGCGTCGAGCATCTCGATCGCCTTGGTCGGGGGCGGGGCCTTGGCCGCCTTGGCGGCCTTCGCGGAACGGGCCGTCCTGGGCCGGGAGGCGGTGGGCGGGGCCTCGGTCGAGCTCATCGTGTCGGGTTACTCCATGCGTCCGTGCGTCCGTGCGGCGAGGTGGAAGGTCGGGCTCGGCTTCAGAACTCGGGGATCAAGCGGACGACCTTGACGTCGCCGAACCGAACAGTGTAGCGGCGCTTCCGGTCCTCGTCCATGACGATCAGGGCGTCGCCTTCGACGGCCTCGAGGGGGCCTTTCAGCCTTTTGGCACCGTCGACCGACACGTTCATGGCGACGCGGACCCGATTCCCGGTGAACCGGCGGCAGTCGTCGAGCGTCCAGAGGGGCCGGTCGAGGCCAGGGGACTCGACTTCGAGGAGGTACGCGCCGGGGATCTCCTCGCCGGCGTCGAGAATCTCGTCGGCGAGGCGGGAGGCGGTCTCGCAGTCCTCGAGGCTCACCCCGCCTTCGCGGTCGATCGTCAGCGTCAGCTTGCCTTTCCTCGGTCCCGGGACCCAGCCGGCATGCCAAAGCTGGAGGCCTCGCCCCGCGAGGGCCTCGCGAATGCGCCCGAGGGTCTCGGCGCCGATCGGAACGTCGGTTCGCACCACTGTCGTCACCAATGAAAAAGGCGGGCGTCGAAGCCCACCCTCAAGACATGAAAGTCAGCTCCCAGAAGCTCATTCATACCACTCCGGGGCGTTCGGATCAAGCCGACGGCGGGTAAGATGCGCGCTCCCGGAGTCCGCCGGAAGGTGTGGCACGGAGTTCCCATACGTCGAACTGGCCGACCGTTCGTGTCACCCAACCGAAATTGAAGATAGAGACGCAGAGCCTTCTAAGCCTCGACCCGTCCCGTCCGGAGGACGCCCTTCCCATTCCGTGGCCTCCGCCGGGTGGGCTGGACCCCGCGCAGGACCCGTTCGCGCGGCCCACGCCCCTCACGGTAGAGGAGCTCCCCGTGCCGCTCCTGGCGCTCGACCTCGAGGAACAGGAGATCGAGAAGGAGAGGTCACCCTCCCGGTGGGGCTTCACGACGGACCGCGCCGTAGCGCTCTCCGTCGTGCTGCACGCTCTCCTGGTCGTCCTCTTCATCGCGGCGCCCGGAGGGGACACTGCGGCTCCGGACCCGGACAAGCTCCCTCCGGACCTCCTCGGGCTGAACAAGCTCTGGGCGGCCCCCCCCTCCCAGCCGCCGATTCCGATCCAGTTCTATCCGGCCCCGGGGCCTAAGGCGTCGCAGGCCGGTCCGAACGCGCGCCCGTCCGACCTCGACCGCAAGGCGGGCGGCGGTGACCCGAAGTTTCCGCAGGCCGAGACTCCGAAGGCGGTCCCGGTCCCCGGAATCCAGGACCTTGACCCGGGAAAGCGCGCCCAGGAGCGGGGCGCGGGCGAGGAGGCCCGAGCCGCGGCCGAGGCCGCCCGCCAGGCGCAGGCCGCCCAGGCCGAAGGAAGCGGAAGCCCGGTAGACGTGTCGGACTCGGCGAAGGGGTCTCCGGTCACAAAGGGACTGGCGGGGCTCGCGTCGAGTCCCCTCAAGCAGGTCTCCGCGGCGGAAACCGCGCGCATCGCCGCCCAGGAAGGGCGTTCGGGTGGCGGCGGCGGCGATGAAGGGGGGGGCTGGGCGTCGGAAGGGGGCTTCGTCGACTCCGGTCCGCTCTCATTCGACACGAAGGGCTACGAGTGGGGACCCTACGCGGCCGAGATGATCCGGAGGATCAAGCGGAACTGGGAAATCCCGAAGCTGGCCCACTACGGAATGAAGGGGCGGCTCGTCGTCCGTTTCTTCCTCATGAAGGATGGCCGCGTGGAAGGGCTCCGCCTCCTCGTCTCCTCCGGAGTTCCGCCGTTCGACAACGCTTCGATGCAGGCCATCCGGAACTCCAGTCCTTTCCGGGCCCTGCCGCCGGATTTTCCAAACCCCCGGGAAGGCGTCACGATCACTTTCCTCTACAACATCCGGCCGGAGGAGCTCGACTCCTTCGACGCGGGAAAGACTCCGCCCCGGCCGCTCCTTCCCAGATGAGCCGCCACCGGGCGACAATTCCAGATTCGGAATCGGCCTGAACGACACGCTCCCGCGGGCACGGGCTTTGCTCGTTGCGGGTGGTTATGGAGAAGGATGCCATGCAGACCAGGACCAAGGTTCTCTCGCTCTCGGCTCTCGTCCTCGCGGCGGTCGTCTTCGGGATGATCCTCGCCGGAAGCCTCGACTTCACGCGCGCCGCCTCGGCGGACTCGACCGCGGCAGCCGCCGCGCCGACCGCGGCGTCGACAGTCGCGGCACGTCCGGCCGTGGCCGGGCCGCCGTCGTTCGCCGATATCGCCGATCGGGTGATGCCCGCGGTCGTCTCGATCCGCTCGACCGACATCATCAAGCCGAGCCAGCGACGGGGCGGCATGGAGCGCTTCTTCGGCGAGAACACGCCGTTCCACCCCTTCTTCGGGCCCGACCGCCAGCCCGGCGGCGAACAGGAAGAGGAGCAGCAGCAGCAGTCGGGCGGAACCGGCTTCCTCATCGAGGCCAGCGGCTTCGTCCTGACGAACAACCACGTCATCGACGGTGCGGAAAAGGTCGAAGTGACCGTCCAGGAGACCGACGTCTACAAGGCGAAGGTCGTCGGCCGTGACCCCGCCACCGACCTGGCGCTCCTGAAGATCGAAGGGCCGAAGCCCTTCCCGACGCTCACCCTCGGCGACTCTGACCGGATCCGGGTGGGCGAGTGGGTCATGGCCATCGGCGACCCGCTCCAGTTCGAGAAGACGGTGACCGTCGGCGTCGTCTCCGGCAAGGGGCGCGCGCCCGGCCTTTCGAACGTGACGCGCTCTTTCGAGAACCTGATCCAGACCGACGCCGCGATCAACTTCGGGAACTCGGGCGGGCCGCTCGTGAACGTCGCGGGCGAGGTCATCGGAATCAACACCGCGATCTCCCGCATGGCCCAGAACATAGGCTTCGCCGTGCCGATCAACATCGCCCGCAGCCTCGTCCCGCAGCTCAAGGAAGGGAAGGTCGTCCGGGGCTTTCTCGGCATCCAGATCGGCCCGATCGAGCCCGAGGTGCAGGAATCTCTCGGTCTCAAGAGCCGCGACGGCGCTCTCGTCCAGTCGGTCGAGAAGGGGATGCCGGCGGACAAGGCCGGGATCCGTCACGAGGACGTGATCGTCCGCGTCGACCAGGTCCCGGTGAGGCACAACCGCGACCTCATCGACTACGTCTCGGGCAAGCGTCCGGGGACGAAGGTGACGCTCACCTTCATCCGCGGCGGCCAGGAGAAAACGACCGTCGCAACGCTCGAGACGCGCCGCGAGGAGGGGGAAGTCGCCGAGGCGGAGCCCGTCTCCGACGAGAACCGCGAGAAGATCGGGATCTCCGTCGACGGCCTCACCCCGGCCCTGCGGAACAACTATTCCATCGCGAAGGACATCGAAGGCGTCGTCCTGACGCACGTCAAGAGCGTCTCGGCCGCCGGGGATGCCGGCCTGCGCGAGGGAGACGTCATCCAGGAGGTAAACGGCACGGCCGTCACCACCGTCGCGGCGTTCCGCGCCGAGCTCAGGAAGGCCGGGGATGCCCGCTTCGCCCGGTTTTACGTCCACCGCCCCCTGCCCCGTCCGGCGAACTTCATTGCCGCCGTCCGTCTGAAGGACTGACGGCCCTCTCCCGCCCTGAACGGAAGCGCCCCGTGCCGGGTGGCACGGGGCGCTTCTGCCTTCGACGTCAGGGTTCTCCGGAGTCAGGTGGGAGCGCCGGGGACGAAGTCGTGCCGGTTCGCCCGGACGACGCGTCCTTGCCCGTCGCGGACGACCCTCTCGTAGTACGCGTCGCGCTCGACGGGCTCGCGCCCGGCCGAGCAGATGAGTCGTTCCATCTCGAACCGCGACAGTCCCGCCTCGGTCGTCGCGCCCGCGGCGTGGGTGATCGTCTCCTCGGTCACCGTCCCGACGAGGTCGTCGGCGCCGAAGTGGAGCGCGACCGGGGCGAACTTCTCCCCGATCTGCACCCAGTAAGCCTTGACGTGGTCGAGGTTGTCGAGGAGGAGGCGTGCCGCCGCGATGACGCGCAGGTCGAGGAGGCCGCTCGTGGCGGGGAGGTGCGCAAAGGGCGTCCCGTCGGGGTGGAAGGCGAGCGGGATGAATCCGAGGAAGCCTCCCGTCTCGTCCTGCAGGTCGCGGATCCTCACGAGGTGGTCGACGCGCTCCGCATCGGTCTCGATCGAGCCGTAGAGCATCGTCACGTTCGTCTTCACGCCGTTCCGGTGGCAGAGGCGCGCGATCTCG
>JACRCS010000922.1 GCA_016218905.1 Deltaproteobacteria bacterium | reverse complement strand
TGCGCATCTGCCCCTGAGCGTAGGGTGGGGCGTTCCGCCGCAGGCGGGTTGCCCCACGCGTGGGCGAACCTCGCTGCGCGAGAACCGCCCACCCTACGGCAACCCGGTACGCGCAACTATTTACGACGTCGTGTATAGATTCGTTCTCTCAGCGGCCCCGGACGCCGAGCACCCGCTGCCGGGGCTTCCCACAGCATGTTCTTTCCGTCCCATGAGGAGGACCAATGTTTCGAGGCGCCATTACGGCGCTGGTTACCCCCTTTCGGGGAGGCCGGCTCCACGAGGAAGCCTATCGTGCCCACATCGACTGGCAGATCCGGGAGGGCGTGACAGCGATCGTGCCCTGCGGAACCACCGGGGAGTCGGCCACTCTTTCCCATGAAGAGCACGAGCGGGTGATCGACATCGCCGTGGACGAGGCCCGGGGCCGCGTCCCCGTGCTCGCGGGGACCGGCTCCAACAGCACGGAGGAGGCGGTCCGACTCACCCGGCACGCGAAGGAAGCGGGCGCGGACGGGGCCCTCCTGATCACGCCGTACTACAACAAGCCGACCCAGGAAGGCCTCTACCAACACTACCGGCGCGTGGCCGAAGCGGCCAAGTTCCCCCTGGTGCTCTACAACGTGCCCGGACGGACGGGCGTGAACCTCCTCCCGGACACGGTCGCGCGCCTGGCGGATCTTCCGGAGGTCGTCGGCCTGAAAGAGGCGACGGGGGACCTGAGGCAGGTGAGCGACGTGCTGGAGAAGTGCGGCGACAGGATCTCCGTCCTCTCCGGCGACGACTTCACGGTCCTGCCTCTCCTGGCGCTGGGCGGGCGGGGCGTCATCTCCGTCCTGTCGAACGTGGTTCCGGCCGACGTTTCGGAGATGATACGCGCCTACGAGGCCGGAGACCTCCCGAAGGCCCGCGCCCTCCACTTCAAGACCCAGCCCCTCACGCGCGCGCTCTTCCTGGAGACGAACCCCATCCCGGTGAAGACCGCGCTGGCGCTGCTCGGGCGCATGGACCCGGAACTCCGGCTCCCGCTCGTGCCGATACAGGAGGCAAACGCCGAGAGGCTCAAAGGGGTCCTGCGGGCGTACGGCCTGCTCGGGAAGGGCCAATGATCCGCGTGGCGGTGACCGGCGCGGCCGGGCGGATGGGCCGTGAGATCATCCGGGTCGTGTCGGAGACGGAGGGGGTTACCCTCGCCGGCGCGGTCGAGCGCCCCGGCCACCCTGCCGTGGGCGAAGACGCCGGGAACGTAGGCGGCCTCGGCTCGCTGGGGGTACGGATCGCCCAAGGCCTGGAGGCGGTCCTGCCCACGTCCGAGGTCGTCATCGACTTCACCACTCCGGCGGCTTCCCTCGAGCACGCCGAAGCGGTTCGGCAGGCCGGCAGGGCCATCGTCATCGGCTCGACGGGTTTCACCGCGGAGCAGAAGGAAGCGGTCCGTCGGACGAGCGTCGGCGCGCGCGTGTTCCTGGCCCCGAACATGAGCGTCGGCGTCAACGTCCTCTTTAAAGTCGTGGGCGACGTCGCCAGGCTTCTAGGTGACGGCTACGACGTGGAGATCCTCGAGACCCACCACCGCTTCAAGAAGGACGCTCCTTCCGGGACGGCGCTCGGGCTCGCGGAAGCGGTGGCGCGCGCGCTCGGTCGCGACCTCGACGCGGACGCCGTGTACGGCCGCCGGGGGATGCCGGGCGAACGCCGGTCGAACGAGATCGGGATCCACGCGATCCGCTCGGGCGACGTGGTGGGCGATCACACCGTCCTCTTCGGCGGCCTCGGCGAGAGGATCGAGATCACCCACAAGGCCTCGAGCCGGGAGACCTTCGCGCGGGGTGCCGTTCGCGCCGCCGCGTGGCTCCCGTCCCAGCCGCCGGGCCTCTACGATATGATGGATCTCCTCGGCCTTCGGTGACGGGGTCGGATGGACTTCGTGGACCTAGTGGACTCGATGGACTGAGTGGACCCGGAGGGGCTGTCCATCCCGTCCACTTCGTCCATTTCGTCCACCCCGTCCGCTAGACTCCTATTTTTTGTTGAGTGCTGGACCCCCTTTACCTTCACCACGGTTCCACGGAGGATTCGATGGACATCCGCCTCGCTCAGAGGGTGGCTCAGCTCCCACCCTACCTCTTCGCGGAGATCGACCGCGCCAAGAAGCAGGTCCGGGCTCGCGGGGTGGACCTCATCGACCTCGGGATCGGCGATCCGGACCGACCGACCTTCTCAAACATCGTCCGCAGCCTTCAGGAAGCGTGCGTTAACCCGGTCTACCACCGGTACCCCTCCTATGAGGGGCTCCCCGCGTTCCGGGGGGCCGTGGCCCGGTGGTACGAGAGCCGCTTCGGCGTGAAGCTCGATCCGGAGACCGAGGTCGTGAGCCTCATCGGGTCGAAGGAGGGGATCGCCCACATCAGCCTCGCCTTCACCGACCCCGGCGACGTGAACCTCGTTCCGAGCCCAGGATATCCCGTCTATAACATCGGGACCCTCTTCGCCGGCGGCGTCCCCTACTTCCTGCCGCTCACGCGGGAGAACGGCTTCCTTCCCGATCTGGAGGCCATCCCGCCGGAGGTCCTGGCCAAGGCGAAGCTCCTCTTCCTCAACTACCCGAACAACCCGACCGCAGCGGTTGCCGATCGCAAGTTCTTCGAGCGCCTGGTCGAGTTCGCGCACCGGCACAACGTGATCGTCTGCCACGACAACGCCTACAGCGAGCTCTACTACGGGGAGCCTCCCATGAGCTTCCTGGAGGTGGACGGCGCGAAGGAGGTCGGCATCGAGTTCCACAGCCTGTCGAAGACTTATAACATGACGGGCTGGCGGATCGGCTTCGCCGTCGGGAACGCGGCGGTGATCGGCGGACTCGGCAAGATCAAGACGAACGTCGACTCCGGGCTCTTCGAGGCGATCCAGATCGCGGGCATCGAGGCGCTCGAGGGCGACCAGGGTCCCCAGGAAGAGCTCCGCCGCGTCTACCGCAAGCGCCGCGACGTGCTCGTCGAGGGGCTCCGGGGGGCGGGGTTGGACGTGAGCGCTCCGGAGGCCACGTTCTACGTCTGGTTTCCCGTCCCGAAACCCCACACGTCGGCCGGCTTCGCGAAGCTTCTCCTCGAGAAGGTCGGCGTCGTGGCGACGCCCGGCAATGGCTTCGGCGCGGCCGGGGCGGG
>JACRCS010000914.1 GCA_016218905.1 Deltaproteobacteria bacterium | reverse complement strand
GTCCCCAGGTGGCCGAGAAGCTCGGACTGCCGCAGCTCACCTACGTCGAAGAGGTGCTCGAGGTCTCCGCCGGCGAGGTCCGGGTCCGCAGCCTCATCGAAGGCGGGTACGAGATTGCGGAGGCGCGCTTGCCGCTGCTCTTCACCGTCGTCTCCTCCGCCAACACGCCGCGGCCCGCGGGCGCCAAGCGCCTCCTGCTGTACCGCAGGGCGGTGACCCGCTCCGAGCTCCTCGCCCGGCACAACGGCAGGACCTACGAGGAGAGCGTCTCGGTCGCCGAGGAGGAGGAGCGGCTCCGCTCCAAGGGCCTCTGGATCCACGAGTGGAGCGCCGCGGACATCGAAGCCGACGAGGCGAGGATCGGCGGCGCCGGCTCGCCCACCAAGGTCAAGAAGGTGGAGAGCGTGGTCCTGGCCGGCGCGGATTTCCGGGAGGTCGACCCCTCGGAGGAGGCGATCCGGAACCTCGTCCACGAGCTCCTCGTGGACCACGTCTTCATCTAGTGTCCCGTGCGGTTAGTTCGCGCAGAACGACCAGTAGGACGAACGGCGGCGAATCAGCGCCGTTCGTCCATCGCAGAGGCTGAACAACAGGCAAGGACTTCCCAAACGGGACACTAGCCCGCCTCGCCGAAACCTCCCGACCCGGGGAATACGGATTCATGAGCGAACAGAAGATGGGAAACGTCTGGGTTTTCATCGAGCAGGACGCCGGCAGGATCGCGGACGTGAGCCTCGAGCTCGTCTGCAAGGGGCGGGAGCTCGCGACGCGGCTCGGCGTGCGCACCGAAGCCGTCCTCCTGGGTGGCCCCGGTGTCGCCGAGCTGGCCCCGGTCCTCCACGAGTGGGGCTGCGACAACGTCTTTCTGGGGCAGGACCCGAGGCTCGAGCCGTATACGGCGCTCCCGTTCGCCAAGGTGGTCGTGGGCCTCGCCGAGGCGCATCGGCCGAACATCTTCCTCTTCGGGGCGACGCCGGTGGGGCGCTCTCTGGCTCCCCGGGTGGCGTCCGCCCTGCTCGCCGGCCTCACGGCCGACTGCACCGAGCTCGAGATTGACGACTTCGAGGACCGGGTGCAGAAGAAGGTGCTGGAGAATCGGCTGATGCAGATCCGCCCGGCCTTCGGGGGCAACATCATTGCGACGATCGCGAACTCCTGGGGCGACCCGCAGATGGTGACGGTGCGCGAAGGCGTGATGAAGCTCGGGGAGCGGCAGCCCGGCCGAACGGGCACGATCACGCCGGTACCCGTCGAGCTCTCCGAGGCCGACACGGTCGTGAAGATCGTCGAGCGCGTCCGGGAGGAGAAGAGGGTCGACCTCAAGGGCGCCCGCATCATCGTCGCGGGCGGCTATGGGGTCGGCTGCAAGGAGAGCTTCGGGCTCATCCGCGAGCTCGCCGACGCCGTCGGGGGCGTGGTCGGGGCGTCGCGCGCGGCCGTGGACGCGGGCTGGATCGATCACGACCACCAGGTCGGCCAGACGGGGGTCACGGTCCGGCCGAAGCTCTACATCGACTGCGGGATCAGCGGAGCGGTGCAGCATCGGGCCGGGATGTCGGGGAGCGCGAAGATCATCGCCATCAACAACGATCCGGCGGCCCAGATCTTCTCCATCGCGCACTACGGGATCATTGGCGACTTGAACGAGGTGATCCCGAAGTTCATCGCTGCGTTCAAGGCGAAGGCGTAGGAGGATAAGATCGTCGATTGGTTTGATTGGTTCGATTGGTTTGATTGGTTTGATTGGTTTGATTGGTTTGGTTGGTCTCATTGGTCTGATTGGTCCTCTCAGTCCGACCGGAAGAATGAGACGACGCCGAAGACACCAATTAGACGAAGACCAATTAGACTAATTAAATCAATCAAACGAATTAAACGAATTAAACCAATTAGACTAAAAGACGAACCAGACCAACTAGACCAGGAAAGCACGCATGCCCCAGAACTTCTATCTGGACAACGCCGACCTGAAGTTCCACCTGCGCCACGTCGACCTGGAGGAGGCGGTGCGGCTCCGGGAGGAGGACTTCCAGGAGGTTCGGGAGTACCCCGACGCGCCGGAGAACTTCGCGGACGCGGTCGACGGGTACGAGCAGGTGCTCGAGATGCTCGGCGAGATCTGCGGCGAGCAGATCTGGCCCCGGTCGCGTTCGGTCGACGCGGAGGGGGCGACCTTCGCCGGGGGGCGGGTACGCTACGCCGCCGGGACCGACGAGAACCTGAAGGACCTGAAGCAGGCGCAGCTCATGGGCGTGACGCTGCCGCGCAAGTACGGCGGCCTCAACTTTCCGCTCACCGGGTACGCCATGATGATCGAGCTCGTCTCCCGGGCGGACGCGAGCCTCCAGAACCTCTTCGGGCTCCAGGACATCGCCGAAACGATCCAGCGCTACGGGAGCGAAGACCAGAGGGCGCGGTATCTGCCCCGCTTCGCGTCGGGCGAGGTGGACGGGGCCATGGCACTAACCGAGCCGGAAGCGGGCAGCGACCTCCAGTCCGTCCAGCTCAAGGCCACCTTGGATCCCGCGACGAACCGGTGGTACCTGAACGGCATGAAGCGCTTCATCACCAACGGCTGTGCCAAGGTCCACCTGGTGCTGGCGCGGTCAGAGGAGGGGACCAAGGACGGCCGCGGCCTCTCCATGTTCATCTGCGAGGCGGGCCCGTGGCTCGAGGTGCGCAGGATCGAGGAGAAGTTCGGGATCCACGGCTCTCCGACCTGCGAGCTCCAGTTTCGCAACGCGCCCGCCGAGCTCGTCGGCCAGCGCCGGCGAGGGCTCACCCGGTACGTGATGTCGCTCATGAACGGCGCCCGGGTCGCCGTCGCCGCCCAGGCCGTGGGCGTCGCCGAGGCCGCCTATCGGGAGGCGCTGGCCTACGCGAGGGCGCGGGAACAGTTCGGCCAGACCATCGACCGCTTCCCCGCGGTGTACGAGATGCTCGTCCGCTCCCGGGTACAGATCGCCGCGGGCCGGGCGCTCCTCTACGAGACCACGAAGTACGTGGACCTCCGCGACGAGTACGAGCGCCTCATCGAGAGCGGAGACCCGGCCAGGGTGACGAGCGAGGTGCGGGAGAGAGGGAAGGCGTACTCCCGGATCGCCGCCGTGCTCACGCCGCTCAGCAAGGCGTTCTGCGCCGAGATGGCGAACCAGGTGGCGTACGATGGGCTCCAGGTCCACGGCGGCACGGGGTACATGAAGGACTTCAACGCGGAGCGGCTCGCCCGCGACGCCCGGATCACCAACATCTACGAGGGCACCACCCAGCTCCAGCACGTGGCGGCGGTGGGCGGCGTAGTCCAGCGCATCCTGGAGCCGCTCATGACCGAGGTGAGCCACCTGCCGTTCCAGGGGAAGCTGCGCCGGCTCGCGAGCGCGGTCGACGTGGCCCGGGAGAAGCTCAACCGGGCCGTGGCGGACGTGGAGGGGCGCAAGGACGCGGAGTACTTCGGCCTCATGTCGCGCCGGCTCTGCCAGATGGAGACCGTCGTCTTCGTGGGCTACCTTCTGCTGCGAGATGCCCTGGCCGACGGCCGCCGGGAAGCCCTGGCCGAGCGGTTCATCCTCGAGGGGGTCCGGCAGGTGGAGGCGGACTTCGCGGCCGTGGTGAGCGGCGACCTGAGCCTCATCGACCGCCGGGAGGAGATCCTGGGTCTGTAGTTCCTCTTCGTCCGTCCGACCGAGCGCCGCTCCAAAGGCCCTCGCACCCGCGTGTGAGGGCCTTTCTGCTTCCCGGCTACCGGATCTCTACCCGACCGACTCGGAAACCGCGCGTTGGGTTCTCCGAGCGTAGCGGTTTTCCGCTACGCCGAGCTAGAACCACTCACTTCAAAATGCCGGTTTGGCGGCATAGGCGTCCCCAGTGGAAGGTGTCATAGTGCCGCACGGTATTTCGACTCCTGTGCGGATGAGCTTTGTAGCGTCTGCGCCGCTGTGTAAAACGATATTTCGTACGTTCGGGCGGCCGAAGAGCGCTGCCCGCCACCCCGTCAGGCCGAAGGAGAAGGAGATGGTTCGAAGGAAGGTACTCGGATTCCTCGCCGCGCTCGCGGCTCTTCTCTTCAGCGGTCCCGCCGCGGCGGCACCGAGGCTCGACGACCTCTTTTCGGTGACCTTCCCCACGGCCCAGGAGGGCTGGGCCTGCGGTCGCTGGGGGACCATCGTGCACACGCGGGACGGCGGCGCGACGTGGGCTCGCCAGACCACCGGGACGGACTACACCCTCACGTCCATCTCCTTCGTGGACGCCCGCAACGGCTGGGCCGTCGGCGACGGCGGGACGATCCTCCGCACGACGGACGGCGGCAGCACCTGGGAGAAGCAGAAGAGCCCGGTGCCCTACTTCCTCATGGGCGTCCAGTTCGTCACGAAGGAGAAGGGCTGGATCGTCACCGAGCGGACCCACATCCTCGCCACCACCGACGGCGGAAAGACCTGGGCCGTGCAGTTCCAGGACCAGGACTTCATCCTGAAGAGCGTCTCCTTCTGCGACGAGCAGAACGGCTGGGCGGCGGGCGAGTACGGCTTCATCTATCGCACCGCCGACGGCGGCCGGTCGTGGCAGCGCCAGGCCGGCGAGTTCAACATCTCGGATGAGACCGGAGAGGTCGTCGGCGGCAACTTTCTCTTCGACATCACCGCGATCGACCCGAAGACCGCCTGGGCCGTCGGGATCGACGGGTACGCCGCGAAGACGGCCGACGGCGGAAAGACCTGGCAGGCGGTGAAGGGTCTGCCGAAGACCCACCTCTTCGGCGTCCGCACCGGGCCCCAGGGGGTCGCGGTGGTGGGGGATGCGACGCTCCTCCTCACCTCCGACGGCGGCGCGACCTGGCGGCCGGTTCAGGCGGAGCCTTCGATCCGGTACGGGTGGCTCTACCGGCTCGCGCGGCGCGCGGACCAGGGGTTCGTGGCAGTGGGGCAGGGGGGCTGGATCTACGTCTCGGACGCAAAGGCGACCTCCTCGCGCCTCGCCCGGCGCTGAGCGAAGCAGTCAGGAGTCAGAGAGATGACGACGCAGACGAAAACCGACCGCCTCTTCGCATGGGTCTGCCGCCGCCGGGCTCGGGTGCTCACGGCGTCCCTGATCCTCGTCGGGCTCTTCTCCGTGGGGATCGCCCGGATGCACGCCGACGTGATCCTCCAGCACATGTTCCCCTACGACCACCCCTACCTCAAATTGAACATGAAGTTCGCCCAGGTTTTCGGGGGCGGCGGCTCGGCCGTGGCGATCGCGGTGAAGGCCAAGAACGGGGACGTCTTCAACGCCGAGACCCTCGGGAAGGTGAAGAAGATCACCGATGAGATCGTGCTCTGGGACGAGGCGTACCGGGTGCTCACCGTTTCGATGGCGAGCCACTCGTCCAAAGTGGTGAAGACCCTCGCCAAGGGCGAGATCTCCATCGAGGCCCTCATGTGGCCGGACGTCCCGAAGACGCCGGAGGACATGGAGCTCCTGAAGAAGCACATCTTCTCGAATCCCGCCTACAACGGGATCCTCGTCTCCCGGGACGGGACGGCCGCGCTCATCCTGACCCAGTTCAAGGAGAACATCTCCTACGAGCGGGCGTTCCAGCTCCTTCGGAAGGTACAGGGCGACTTCGGGGACGCCAAGACGAGCATCCACGTGGTCGGCTACCCGATGCTCATGGGGTGGATCTACAGCCACAAGGTCCAGATGTACTGGGTCTTCGGGATCAGCATCGCCTTCATGGTCCTCGTGCTCTTCGCCGTGTTCCGGAGCCTCGTCGGCCTCGTCGCGCCGCTCGCGATGGCCGCGATCTGCACGGGCCTCGGGCTCGGCTTCATCGGCTGGACCGGAATCAACTTCAGCCCGCTCCTCTACGTCCTCGCGTTCCTGATCGGGGCGCGGATGGTCTCGAACTCCGTCCAGATCACCCACCGGTTCATCGAGGAGTTCCACGCGAGGGGCGACCGGAACCTGGCCACGTACGAGACGATGCGCGCGATGGCCATGCCGAACCTCGCGGCGGTGGCGACCGACGTGGTCGGCTTCTCGGTGCTCGCCCTGGCGAAGATCGTCCTGATGCAGCAGCTCGCGATCCTCATGAGCTTCTGGATGGCCACCATCGTGCTCTCCGGGACCCTGGTGCCGCTCATCTGCAGCGTGCTGCCGATCCGGAAGAAGGCGGTCGACGCGGAGCTCGCGAAGGAGCAGTGGCTCGCGAAAGTCAACGCGGCCCTCGCCGCCTTCTCGGTGGGCGCAGGGCGCTACCTGGTCCTCCTGGGCGTGCTCGCCGTCGTCGCGGTCGGCGCCTGGCAGACCTCCAAGCTCAAGGTCGGCGACCCGACCCCCGGCTCGCCGATCCTCTGGCCCAACCACCCGTACAACGTCGACCAGGCGGTGATCAACCAGACCTTCGACGCCTCGTCCGAGACGTTCCAGCTCTTCTATGAAGGAGACCGGGAGTCGGTCTACGACCCGGAGGTCCTCCACACGTTCCAGGCCTTCGACCGGCACATGGCGACGCATTTGCCGGACATCTACAAGTCTTCGGCCGCGATCACGAACATGGCCAAGATGCTCAACGTCACCTTTCACGACGGCGACGTGCTCTGGTACCAGCTCCCGCGAGAGGAGCAGGCCCTCACGGGGCTCTTGGGCTACATCCGCAACAGCGTCGATCGGGGCACCCTGGGCCGCTTCATGGATTCGACCCTGGAGCGGGCCCAGATCACGCTCTTCTTCGCCGACCACACCTCCGACAACATGATCCGGATCCGGGACGCCGCCTACGCCTTCTTCAAGGAGCATCCCATGAAGACGGCCAAGGGCAGCTTTCATCTCGCCGGCGGCTCGGTGGGGATGGAGATCGCGCTGAACGAGGAGATGCAGCGCTCCCACGCGCTCATGGACTCCCTGGTGCTGCTCGCGATCTTCCTCATGTGCACGCTCGCCTTCCGGTCGGTCGTCGCCGGGCTGATGCTCACCCTGCCGCTCATCCTCTCGAACCTGGTCGCGGCAGCGTATATGTCGCTGATGAACATCGGCCTCTCGGTGAACACGCTTCCCTGCGCGGCCGTCGGCGTGGGTGTCGGGGTGGACTTCGCGATCTACCTCTACAGCCGCTGCATGGAGGAGTACCCCCGCTATGGGGACCACAAGCAGGCGGTGCTGGCGGCGGTGCGCACGTGCGGGAAGGGCATCGTCTTCACCGCGGGGACGCTCATCCTGCCGGTGCTGGCCTGGTACTTCATCTCGGCCCTCAAGTTCCAGGCCCAGATGGGCTTTTTCCTGGCGCTGCTCCTCGCCACCAACATGATCTCCGCCTTCACCCTCCATCCGCTGCTGCTCGTGCTGATCAAGCCGGCCTTCATCGCCAGGGGAGCTCCGGAGGAGAAGGCGGACGGGGTAGCAGCCCTCGAGAATGCGGGAACGGTCGCGGGTTCGTAACCACTAACGCGGGAAAAGGAGAAGCGTAGATGAGGAAGCGGTTTTGGCCGGGTTGTCTCCTTGGCGGAATCGGGGTGCTCCTAGCGGCCGGCGCGGTCCGGGCGGGCGAGTTCACGCTCGCCGGCAAGCCAGCCAGCGTGATGGGGTACATCAACCAGGGCGCCACCTTCGGGATCGCGGAGGGTGACTTCAACAACAAGACCGGCTTCAACTCCGCTGTCTTTCAGGCGCTGGTGGAAGGCCAGTGGCGACCCGCACCCGACTTCAAGCTGTACGCCTCCGGTAAGCTCACGGCGGATTGGGCCTACCCGATCCTCGACGACAGGAGCGACTGGAAGGACCGGGAGTTCGACGACAGCCGCGACGAGCTCTTCCTCGACACCGGCTGGGACAAGGTGCTCCACGAGGCGCACGCCACCTGGGCGCCCGGAAACCTCTTCCTCCGCGCCGGAAAGCAGATCGTCGCCTGGGGCGAGTCCGACGGCTTCCGCCTGATGGATCAGATCAACCCCGTCGACCAGCGCCGGGGGCTCTCCGACGTCGAGTTCGAGAACACGATCATCCCCCTCTGGCTCCTGCGCACGGACTACTACTTCCAGCCCCAGACGAAGTGGCTCCAGGACATCGGGATCGAGACGGTCTTCAACCCGAACGTGCGGTTCCAGGCGAACCGTCCCATCGATCTCGGAAACAACGTGTCGGGCATCTGGGCCCCCCACGTGGTCCCCGCCCCGGGGCTGCAGCTCGGCTCCAGCGACAAGATCGACCGGTCGCCCGACGACTGGAGCACGGAAGGGATGGAGTTCGGGGCCCGGGTCAAGGCCGTCATCAACGATATGATTTTCACGGTCAACTACTTCAACGGGATCTCGAACGACGCCCAGCTCACGCTGGCCGGTGCGCCGGGGGTCACGGTGGCCCCGGGCGGGCAGCCGATCCTCCACCTCCCGCTGGAGTACCACTACCCGCGCTTCCGCTTCGTGGGCGCGACCTTCACCAGCGACTTCCCGTCGCTCTCGGCGAGCTTCCTCGGGGGCGTGGCGCCGGTGCTGCGGGTCGAAGGCTTCTACGGGTTCAAGAACACGCTCGGCGTGCAGGCCACGCCCGAGGCGGGCGGCGCGCCCTTCACGCGGCTGGTGCGGAACGACGAGTTCCGGTACCTCGTCGGCCTCGACTGGAAGGTGAAGGTCAATCTGCTGAACCCGAAGGCTTACTTCTTCCTTTCGGGGCAGTTCTTCCACCGCAAGATCCTTGACTTCGAGTCCGAGATGACCCCGGGGGAAAGGGCTGCCGACATCGACCTCAAGGACTTCCTGGGGAACGTGAAGGAGAACAACATCGCGACGTCACTCCTGATCAACACGAGCTACTTCCACAATAAGCTGACGCCCATGGTCTTCTGGCTGAGAGACATCACCTTGAGCGGCAACATGTACAAGATGCAGCTCACGTACGACTACAGCGACAAGTGGCATTACACGGTGGGAGCCCTGCTCCTCGGAGGCAATGACGAACAGAAGGGCTTCGAGGCGCTGAAGAGGAAGGACCAGCTGTACGCAACCGTCAAGTATCGGTTCTAGGGCTCATACCTATACAGGTCAGAGGAGAAAACGAATGAAGAGAGTCATCGTCCTTTGTCTCGCCCTCCTCGTGCTTCGGCCGGCGCTGTCCCTGGCGAAGGGCGAAGCGGCAGATCCGAAGACGTACATCCCGACCATCAGCGACGTGGTGAAGCACAAGGCCCTCACCGACGATCCGCGGCCTTACCTGACGACCTTCGGCCCGAAGCAGGTGCTCCCGAAGGAGCTCTACGCCAAGCTCTCCTACGACGTGGACGCGATGAAGAGCCTCTGGGCGGAGACGGTGGGCTTCAAGGCGCCGGACCGGGTGGGGAAGATCGCACCCGAGATCAAGCCCGGCAAGTACACGTACAAGGACCTCGCGAGTCACCCCGGCCTGAAGGCCCTCATGTGGCCGGACCTCTACAACCGGATCAAGCCCGGCGCCCCGCCCCACGGCGGCAACATCCCGGAGTTCGAGATCATCCCGACGCGGCAGTACTACTACGCGCTGCCGTTCGCGCAGGCGACGAAGAAGAACGCGGGCAAGACGAAGCTCGACGCCAAGGGCTACATCGTCGCTTCCAGCTGGGAGGCGGGCTTCCCGTTCCCGAAGCCGTCCGGACAGTTCAAGGCCCAGGAGATCATGTACAACGTGGAGAAGCGGCCACTGGGCTGGGAGCAGAACTTCTACATCATCGGCGGGCTCTTCGGGATCACGAGCGGCCTCAAGCTCGACTTCAACAGCGTCTACGAGGTCAGCCACGTCCGGCTCGCCGGCCGGACCATCATAGAGCCCTACGGCTGGTTCGACAAGCGGGCGAAGGAGCGCGACGAGTTCAAGACCTTCCTCTTCGGCTTCCTCTCGCCTCGCGACGTCGCGGGCGTGTACCAGCAGGCCCTCTATTCGAACGACCCGACC
Organism: Deltaproteobacteria bacterium; assembly: GCA_016218905.1. Next base: position 13,639 of record JACRCS010000914.1, on the reverse strand, counting down.
ACCGCCGACCAGCTCATGATCTACATCCCCTCCATGCGGCGCGTCCGGAAGATGTCCGCGACGGATACCCAGGACCCGGTCATGGGCCAAGACCAGATCTACGACGACAACGAGGGCTGGATGCAGAAGCTCTCCCCTACCAGGTACCCCTACAAGTTCGAGGTCGTGGAAGAACGCGAGTACCTGGTTCCCGCTCCCACGGCCGACGGCGCGGAGTACATCTCCTCGAAGGGCTTCGAGTTCCGGAACGTGAGGATGGAGCGCAGGCCCATGTACGTGGTGAAGCTCACGCAGCAGGACCCGAACTACGTCTACGGACACCGGCTCTTCTACATAGACGCCGAGACGTTCAACTACTACCACATCGAGAACTACAACCAGAAGGCTAAGCTCTACCGGACCTGGGACGGCAACTACGGCTGGTTCCCGGACATGGGCATGTTCGCCTGGGCCGGCATGTTGAACCTCATGCGGGACCATATCGACGTCCACTCCGGCGTGCAGCAGCCCTACCAGCTGCCGGCCTTCTGGGACCGGGACGACGTGAGCATGAAGAGCATGACCTCGAAGAGCAGCAAGTAAGGGGGAGCGACCATGGACGCAGCGGCGATTGCGAAAGCGTTGGACATCGGAAGGCTCTGCCAGATCGGCTTCGTCGTGCGCAACGTGGCCGAGTCCATGAAGAACTACGAAGAGACGATGGGGGTCGGGCCCTTCATGCAGGTCGAGTTCCGGCCGGAGAAGAGCTTCGTGAAGGGCCGACCCGGCGCCATCCACCTGAAGATCGGCATCGCGCAGCTCACTCCCGACCTCTCGCTCGAGCTGATCGAGGTGGTGGGCGGCGAGCCCTATCACAAGGACTTCCTCGAGCAGCACGGCGAGGGCGTCCAGCACCTCGGGTACCTGAGCGAGGACTACGACGGCGTCCTCGCCCGGGCGGAGGCCCTCGGGATCCCGCTCCTCATGAGCGCGGAGACCGAGGTACCCGGCATGGGGCAGGTCCGGGGGGCCTACTTTGATACCCTCGACCGCCTCGGAACGCTGGTCGAAGTCATCGAGATCAAGCCCTTCGCCTGACGGAGGAGAATTATGGGGATCTTGGACGGTCAGGTCGCCATCGTCACCGGCGGGGCCAGGGGGCTCGGCCGGGGCATCGCGGAGACGCTCGCAGGGGAGGGGGCGGCGATCGTCATCGCCGACCTCCTCGGCGAGGCCGCCCGAAAGACGGCGCAGGAGCTCGAAGCCAAAGGCGCCCGAGCGGCTGCGTACGAGGTCAACGTCACCCGGTTCGACCAGGTGGAGGGCCTCGTCTCGGAGGTCGTGAAGCGCTTCGGAAGGCTCGACATCATGGTCAATAACGCCGGGAACACGACCCACCCGGCGTGGTGCTGGGAGATGAGCAACGCCGACTGGCAGAGCGTCATCGACACTCACATCAACGGCACTTTCTACGGCATCAAGGCCGCCGCACGGGTGATGAAGGAGCGGCGCTACGGCCGGATCGTGAACCTCTCGTCGGTGGCGGCGGTCCACGGCTTCGTGACCCAGATGAACTACGCCGCGGCCAAGTTCGCCATCGTCGGGATGACCCTCAGCGCGGCCAAAGAGCTCGGCCCCCACGGGATCACGGTCAACGCCATGCAGCCGGGCGTGATCCGCTCGGACATGACGGCGATCCTGCTGACCCAGGGCGAGGAGAGGGTGATCTCGGCAACGCCCACGCGCAGAGTGGGCGAGCCCTCGGACGTCGGCAACGTGGTGCGCTTCTTCGTGAGTCCGGCGTCGGAGTTCATCACCGGGGTCGTCGTGCGCGTCGACGGCGGCATGGCGCTCAAGCTCAGCGCGGACGACGACATTACGCCCTACGCGGACCTGTACCCGGGCAAGGAGGCCTGATTCGTTCGATTCGTTCGATTCGTTCGATTGGTTTGATTGGTTTGATTGGTTTGATTGGTTTGATTGGTTTGATTTGTTTGATTGGTTCGATTGGTTCGATTCGTTTGAATTGGCCAATAGAACCAATAGAACCAATAGAACCAATAGGCCAATAGGCCAATGGAACCTGCTCTTCGGAGGTCGCCATGAGAGTTCCCGTCTTCACCGCGTTGCAGAACCTCGAGTTCCAGGACCGGCCGGCACCCACCGCCGGTCCCGGCGAGGTCGTCGTCCGCGTGGCCCTCTGCGGCATCTGCGGTTCCGACGTCCACGGCTACCTCAACGGGATCATGATCCCGCTGGGCACCGTCATGGGCCACGAGGCCGTCGGCACGGTGGCCGAGGTGGGCGAGGGGGTGAGCGGCTGGGCGGCCGGCGACCGGGTCGCTATCAAGCCCATCCCCGAGTGCGGCGACTGCGCGCCGTGCCGGAAGGGTTGGTACTCCCTCTGCACGCTCGCCTTCCAGCGGGCCATCGGGATCTCGCCCGAGTACGACGGCGCCTTCGCAACGCACGTGAAGGTGCGCTACCCGCGGGAGATGCTCTTCCGCCTCCCGGACGAGGTCTCCTTCGAAGAGGCGGTCCTCGTCGAGCCGCTGGCGACGTCGCTCCACGGGGTCCGGCTCTCGGACCTGAAGCCCGGCGACGCCGCCGTCGTCATCGGCGCCGGCACCATCGGCCTCGGGGTGATCCAGTTCCTGCGCCTCTCCGGTGCCGGGAGGGTTATTGTCCTCGAGGTCTCGCCGGCAAAGAGGGAGCTCGCCCGGCGACTCGGGGCGGACCTCGTGCTCGACCCGCTGGCCGAAGGGGAGGGAATCCGGGAGCGGATCTTCGCCGAGACCCGTGGCAAGGGCGCGGACATCGTCTTCGAGTGCGCGGGGGTGCCCCAGGCCCTGCAGACCTCCTACACGCTCGTCAAGAGCGGCGGCCAGGTGATGCTCGTCGGGATCAACGACAAGGAGGTCGCCATCCAGCCCTTCTTCCTCGCCCTCTGGGAGGTCGAGCTGAAGGGAGTCCTCGGCTACTATGAGGAGTTCGAGCACGTCATCGAGTTCCTGCGGCAGAAGCGGATCGACGCCAAGCCCATGCTATCGCAGGTGATCCCGCTCGAAGCCGTGGAAGAGAAGGGATTCCGGCGCCTGCTGGCCTCCAAGGACGACGTGAAGATCGCCGTGCAACCGTAGGGTGGGACCCTGCTCTGTTGGGCCTAGCCCGCGTACCCGAAAGGAGCAAACGATGCCGATCACCGGAGACGAGCTCGTTCGGCTCTATCGTCTGATGTTGCTGACGCGCCGGACTGAGGAGACGGTGGACAAGCTCTTCCAGGAAGGCAGGATCCGCACGATGGGCCACTGGTCCACCGGCCAGGAGGCGGCCGGGGTCGGGATGGCGGCCGCGCTCCGCCGCGACGACTATCTCTTCCCGACCCACCGGGCCTGGCCCGAGTTCATCGGCAAGGGCCTGTCGCCCGCCAGCATCGTCGCCGAGTTCATCGGGAAGCGGACCGGCTGCGCCAAGGGCAGGGGCGGCCTCCACCTCTCGAGCGCCGAGTGCGGAATCGTGGGGCTCGTGGGGAGCCTCGGGGCCGACTTCCCCATCGCCGCCGGCGCCGCGCTCTCGGCCAAAATGCGCAAGACCGACCAGGTCTCCTGCGTCTACTTCGGCGAGGGCACGGCCGGCCAGGCGGACTTCCACCCGGCCATGGAGATGGCCGTGCTCTGGAAGCTACCCATCATCTTCGCCTGCGCGAACAATCAGTACGTCGAGCTCCACCATTACCGGGAGGTCGTCCCGATCGAAGACATCGTCGACCTCGCGAAGGGCTACCACATGAACGGGGTGCTCGTTCGGGACGGGAACGACGTGGCCGCGGTGTACGAGGCCACGAGCGAGGCCGTGGCCCGGGCGCGCCGGGGTGAGGGGCCGACCTTCCTGGAGTTCAAGACCTATCGGATCGCCCCTCACTTCACGGGCGACAGCGGCGCCTACATGCCGAAGGACGAGGTCGCGGCCTGGAGGGAGCGAGATCCCATCGCCCGCTGCCGCGCCCGGCTCGCCTCCGAAGGGATCCTGCCGCCCGGCGAGCTCGCGGCCCTCGAGGAGGGCGTGGAGCAGGAGGTCCGCGAGGCGATCGAGTTCGCGCTGGACAGCCCGGAACCCGCTGCGGCGGAAGCGTTCAGCGGCGTCTACGCGAGCGGGGAGGTGGTATCATGAGCCGCAGCACGACCTACGTGCAGGCGATCGGAGAGGCCTTCGCGGAAGAGATGCTCCGCGACGAGAGGGTCTTCGTGATGGGGATCGACGTTCAGCGCTCGGTCTTCGGGCTCACGGCGAACCTGGTGAACGCGGTCGGCAAAGAGCGGGTGCTCAACACCCCCATCTGCGAGTCGGGCATCGTCGGCGCGGCCCTCGGCGCGGCCCTGACCGGGATGCGCCCCTGCGCGGAGATCATGTTCAGCGACTTCGCGTACATCGCCATGGACCAGATCGCGACGCAGGTCGGGAGCTGGCACTACATGACGGGCGGGCAGTTCAAGGCGCCGATGGTGATCTACACGATGGACGGGGCCGGGATGGGGCTCGGGTACAACCACTCCGGCTGCACCGAGGCCGCGTTCCAGGGCGTGCCCGGACTCATCGTCGTCGCGGCGTCGGACGCGTACACGGCCAAGGGTCTGATGAAGGCCGCCATCCGGAGCGACGACCCGGTGCTCTTCTTCGGGCACAAGGCCCTCCTCGGGCTGCCCGGCGAACTCCCCGACGGCGACTACACGGTGCCGCTCACGAAGGCGCGCGTGGTCCGAGAAGGGGGCGACGTGACCGTCATCGCGCACCACGTCATGCTCCAGCACGCGCTCGGGGTCGCGGAGACCCTCGGAAACGAGGGGACCGCGGTCGAGGTCATCGACCCGGTCTGCCTCTCGCCCCTCGACAAGGAGACGATCCTCGAGTCCGTTCGAAAGACGGGCCGGCTCGTCACGGTAGAGGAGTGCCGAAAGACGGGCGGCATCGGCGCGGAGATCTCGGCGATGGTCACCGAGGAGGCGTTCTTCGAGCTCGACGCACCGGTGAAGCGGGTGGGTGCGCCGTGTATTCCCGTGCCGGGTAACTGGACGCTCGAGACGAGCTGCTACATCCCCGGCCCGGACAAGATCCGGGAGGCGATCCTCTCGGTCCTGCGGTGACGTCTCGACCCCCGGCGTACGGCGTTCCGAGTCGAGCCCAGGCTGGGGTCGGGTCGCGGACGACCTCAGGAAGAGGTCGGATCTCGCAGGGCACGATGCCCGGGAGAGATCACCCAGGAGGGCGAGAGCGACCAGCGTACTTTCTGAACCTCGCGCGGATGGCCTATCGCGAGGCGCACCGGCTGCAGGAGGCGGTGGTCGCCGCGAGGCAGGCGGGGAGGATCGGAGATGTGGTGCTCTTCGTGGAGCATCCTCCGACCCTTACCCTCGGGCGGGCGGGCTCCGAGGCGAACATCCTCGCCTCCCGCGAGGAGCTCGCGGCGAGGGGCGTCGAGGTCCACCGGATCGAGCGGGGAGGCGACGTCACCTATCACGGGCCCGGGCAGCTCGTGGGCTACCCGATCCTCGACCTGGGCGGCTACGGAAGGGACGTTCACCTGTACGTCCGAAACCTGGAGGAGGTCTTGATCCGGAGCCTCGGTGCGTACGGCCTGGAGGGCCGGCGGAGCCCCGGTTATCCGGGCGTGTGGGTCGAAGGCCGAAAGATCGCGGCTCTCGGGATCGCGGTCAGGAGATGGGTGACGATGCACGGTTTCGCCCTGAACGTCTGCTGTGACCTCTCGGCTTTCGACGCGATCGTGCCGTGCGGGATCCAGGGGTGCGCGGTGACGTCCCTCTCCCGTGCCCTGGGACGCGACGTTCGGCTGGAAGAAGTCGCCGGGAGGGTGCGAGACGAGTTCGCGGCCGTCTTCGGGCTCGAGTTCCAGGCGCTCGAGCGCGATGCCCTCGAGAGGCTGGTCTCGTGAGCGGCTCGTGCCCACCGGCTCCCGAGGCGAGGCCGACCAAGCCCGCCTGGCTCCGCCTCCGTGCGCCCGGTCCGGGCGTTCTGGAGGAGATGGAGGGGCTGCTCCGGAGCGCGACGCTGGCGACCGTCTGCGAGTCCGCCCGCTGCCCCAACATCGGGGAGTGCTTCGGGCGCAAGACGGCGACCTTCATGATCCTCGGGGACGTCTGCACGAGAGGGTGCGGCTTCTGCGCGGTCCAGGGAGGGCGGCCGCCGGCGCTCAACGGCGGCGAGCCGGAAGCGGTCGCACAGACCGTGGCGAGGCTCGGGCTGCGCTACGTCGTGATCACGTCGGTCACCCGCGACGACCTGCCCGACGGCGGCGCGGACCACTTCGGGCGGACCGTCGAGGCGGTCAGACGAGCCCTGCCCGACGCCTGCGTCGAGGTGCTGGTGCCGGACTTCCAGGGCTCGGAGGAAGCCCTGGAGAGGCTCGCGGACGCGCGGCCCCACGTGTTCGGGCACAACGTCGAGACCGTTCCGCGGCTCTACCCGGCCGTGCGTCCTGCGGCGCAGTACCGCCGCTCGTTGGAGCTCCTCGCGCGCGTGAAGGCGCTGGCGCCCGGCATCCGGACCAAGTCCGGGCTGATGCTCGGCCTCGGCGAGCAGGAGGGCGAGGTCCTGGAAGTGCTCCGCGATCTTCGCTCCGCGGGCTGCGATTTCGTCACCCTCGGCCAATACCTCCAGCCCGCGCCGGAGAAGTTGCCGGTCGCGGAGTACATCCGGCCGGAGGTCTTCGAGGAGCTCGGACGAAAGGCCCGGGAGATCGGTTTCGAGCACGTCGTGTCGAGCCCGCTCGCCAGGAGCTCGTACCACGCGGACGGAGTGGCGCCGCTCCTGGGCGCCGCCACGCCGGTTCTCGGTTCTCGGTTTTCGGTTCTCGGTGGCCCTGATCCCGAAGACCGACAACTGAAAACCGAAAAGTGAACACTGAAAGCTGACAACTGACGACTCCATCCGGAAACGCACTTTCCGGATGGACAACCTCCGGAACGAGGGAGCGGCTATGGCTGACTTAGGAGTTCCCAGAGAGATCCTGCTCCGCCTCTACACGAACATGGTCCGCGTTCGGACGCTCGACGAGAAGGCGATTGAATGCCTCTTCGCCGGCAAGTTCCTCACCTTCTACCACAGCTGCCAGGGCCAGGAGGCGCCCGGTGCCGCGCTTTGCGAGGTCCTGGGAGAGAAGGACTACCTCTACTACAACCATCGCAGCCACGGGTTCAACAAGTGCCTGCCTCGGGGCATGTCGGCGAAGGAGCTGATCGCCGAGCACTTCGGGAAGGTGACGGGCGGCGCCAGGGGTTTCGCGGGTTTTCACTACTGCGCGCCGGAGCTCGGGATCAGCGGCATGGGCGGCATGGTGGGCGGCGAGCTGACGCTCGCGGCCGGGACCGCGCTGGCGTGCCAGATGAGGGGACAGGGTCAGGTCGTAGCCGTCTGCTTCGGAGACGGGGCGACCGGGCGGGGTACCCTGCACGAGGGCATGCTCATGGCCGCGAAGTGGAAGCTTCCGGTGATCTGGTTCTGCGAGAACAACGAGATGGCGCAGTTCACGAGCCTCTGCGTCAGTCACCCCAAGGAGAACGTCGCGGACTTCGCCTTCGGGTATGGCATCCCTTCGGCGATCATCGACGGCCAGGACGTCCTGGCCGTGTACCGGGCGACGCAGGAGGCTGCGGACAGGGCGCGAGCCGGGGAAGGCCCCACCTTCCTGGAAGTCAAGGTGACCCGCCGCAGGGGACACGTGGAGGGCCTCCCGGACTACTCGGTCTATTGCGAGAACGGCCTCCGGTCCGCGGAGGAAGTCGCGGCGATGGCGCAGCGCGACCCCATCGAACTCTTCCGGGCGAAGCTTCTGGAGGCGGGCGTGCTGACCCAGGACGACGTCGCCCGGATCCAGCAGGACGCGAACCGCGAAATGCAGGAGGCCGAGCAGTTTGCGGCCGAAAGCCCGTACCCGACCCAGGACCTGCTTGCCCCGGCGCTTTACGCCGATTGAACGGGAGGCCAGCGCTATGAGAGAGATCCTGTACAACGTCGCGATCAACGAGGCCTTCCACGAGGAGATGGCCGCCGACCCCACCGTCTACATCCTCGGCGAGTGCTGCAGCCAGGATACCTGGGGCACGAGCGAAGGCCTCCTCGAGAGATTCGGCAAGGAGAGAATTCGGAACACCGCCATCAGCGAGGCCGCGATCCTGGGCTCCTCGGTGGGTGCGGCGCTGGCCGGGTATCGGCCCGTCGCGAACATGATGTTCGCCGACTTCATGATGTGCGGCGCGGACGAGATCCTCCACAAGGCGGGGAAGTGGCGCTTCGCGCACGGCGGAAGGGTCAAGATCCCGCTGGTCGTCTTCGCGCCCATGGGCGGCTACTCCCGCATCGGACCCGAGCACTCCCAGTGCATGGAGTCCTTCGTCATGCGAGTGCCCGGGATCAAGATTGCGATCCCCTCGACGCCGTACGACGCGAAGGGTCTCCTGAAGACGGCGATCCGGGACAACAACCCGGTCGTCTATCTGCCCCACAAGAGCCTCTTCGGCGATACCGGGCCCGTGCCCGAGGGCGAGTACACGATCCCCTTCGGCGTGGCCGACGTGAAGCGCGAGGGGAAGGACGTGACGGTCGTGGCGACGGGCTATCTCGTCAACATGACGCTCCGGGTCGCGGAGATCTTCGCGGCGGAGAAGGGGGTGAGCGTCGAAGTCATCGACCCGAGGACGCTCGAGCCCCTCGACCTTCCAGCCATCCTCGCCTCGGTGAAGAAGACCAAGCGCGCGATCATCGTGGACGAGGAGACCTCGCGCTGCGGCCCGGCGGCCGAGATCGGGATGCTCATCATGGAGAACGCCTTCGACTACCTGGATGCCCCGGTGGTTCGGGTCGCGGCGGCAAACTACCCGATCGCCGGCGCCTACCTGGAGCAGTACGTCCTCCCGCAGCCGCAGCAGATCGCGGACGCCATCGGGAAGCTGGTCGGCGAGTCGATCGACGTGAGTGGGAAGATCACGGTGCGGGGGATGTTTGGTTAGCTGCGAATTCGGAATACGGAATTCGGAATACGGAATTCGGAATTCGGAATACGGAATACGGAGTAGTCATGGCCACGCCGATTTACATCCCGAAGCTCGGGATGACCATGGTGGAAGCGAAGCTGGTGGAGTGGAAGGCCCCGGAGGGCGGCCGGATCGAGCAGGGCGGGATCGTGCTCGTCATCGAGACGGAGAAGGTCACCTGGAATGTCGAAGCGACCGCGTCGGGGTTCGTCTATCCCATGGTGGCGGCCGGGATCAAGGCGAAGGTGGGCGCGGTAGTGGGGCAGATCGCCGAGACCGTGGAGGAGCTGGAGGCTCTCCGGAGGGAAGGCCCCGGCGCGGCCGTGGCCGAGGTAGTTGCACCGCCTCCCCCCGCGCGAGAGGTACCGCAGCCCTCCGGCGAGGCCCGGCGCGTGCTCGCGAGCCCCGCGGCGCGCCGCCTGGCGAAGGAGCTCGGCATCGACCTCTCCCTCGTCCCGGGCAGCGGTCCCGAAGGGCAGATCAAAGAGGCGGACGTGGCCGCGTACCAGGAGCGGGTGGCGGCCGGCCCGAAGGTCACGCCCGTCGCGAAGGAGATGGCGCGCCAGGCGGGCCTCGACCTCTCGGCCGTCCAGGGCACCGGCGAGGGGGGGAAGATCACGAAGGACGACGTCGCTCGTGCCCTTCAACCGCCGGCTCCGGCCCTGGTGGTCGAGGAGGTGCCTGCGCGGGGCGTCCGCGAGGTCCCCTACGACGGGATGCGCAGGGTCATCGCCGACAACCTCTACAAGTGCCTCCAGAACACGGCCCAGGTGACCGTCTTCGCCGAGGTCGACGCGACCGAGTCCCTCGCCTTCCTCGACGCGGTCCGGCGCGAGCGCGCGAAGGAGCCGGAGTTCAAGGTCTCGCTCAACGATCTCCTGGTGCTCGCTGCCTGCCGCGCGCTCAAGCAGGTGCCGGCCATGAACTCGAATCTCGTGGGCGATCGGATCCTGCAGTTCGACGCCGTGCACATGGGGATCGCCGTGGCGGTGCCGAACGGGCTCGTGGTCCCGGTGCTGAAGGACGCCGACCGCCTGGGGCTCGTGGAGATCGCCCGGGAAGCGAGGGTGCTCGCCCGTAAGGCGCGCGAAGGCACCCTCAGCCTGGACGAGATGCTCGGGGGCACCTTCACCATCTCCAACATGAGCATGTTCGACGTCGACGGGTCGACGCCGATCCTGAAGGCGCCCGAGACCGGAATCCTGGGTGTCGGCCGGGTCAAGCAGAAGCCGGCGGTGCACGAGGGCGAGATCTGCATCCGCTCGATGATGTTCCTGAGCCTCACCTTCGACCACCGGGTGGTCGACGGGGTCCCGCCCGCCCGGTTCCTGCAGCAGATCGGGCAGTACGTTCAGAACCCCGTGATGATGCTGGCGTAAATGGGGGCGCCATGGGACTTATAGGACCTATGGGTCCCATGGGAAATGCGGACCTACCGCTAACACCGAATCCCTGGAGTTTCTCATGTACGACGTAATCGTAATCGGAGGAGGGCCCGGCGGGTATGCCGCGGCGATCCGGGCTGCCCAGCTCGGGGGCAAGGTGGCGCTCGTCGAGGCCGCGGAGATGGGCGGCACCTGCGTCAATCGGGGCTGCATCGCGTCCAAGGTGTGGCTGCGCGCGGCCGAGGCGCTGCGGGCGATCCGGGGCGCCGAGTCCTTCGGGATCAAGGCCGCCGTCGAGGCGATCGACCTCAAGGCGATTCTCGACCGCAAGCGCGGCGTGGCCGGCGACATCCGGATGGGCATGGAGGGGCTCCTCCAGAACAACGGGGTGACGGTCCTGCGCGGCCGCGCCGCCTTGAAGACGGCGCGGGAAGTCCAGGTGGACGGGCCGACCGTCGCCGCGAAGGCGGTCATCCTCGCCACCGGAAGCCGGCTCGCGCCTCCGGACGTCGAAGGCCTCGAGGAGGCCGCGCTCACGACGGACGAGATCCTGGAGATGACCGAAGTCCCCCGCTCGGTCCTGCTCCTCGCCGCCGGCCCGATCGAAGTGGAGCTCGCGGCCCTCCTGCGAGCCTTCGGCTCGGAGGTGATTCTGGCCGCCGGACCCGCCGGGGTCCTGCCCGGCGAGGACAGCGGCACGGGGCAGCGCGTCGCGAAGGCGCTCTTCGATCAGGGGATCAGAATCTTGCCAAGGGCGACGCTCTCTTCGGTGAAGAAGGCGGAGAAGGGCTTCCAGGCCGCCCTCTCCGGGGGGAAGGAGGCGAGCGTCGAGGTCGAGGCGGTCCTCGTCTCGGCCCGGGCGGCCAACGCCGACGGGCTCGGCCTCGAGGCCCTCGGTGCGGCTCGAAACCCGGACGGCTCCATTCGCGTCAACAACCGGCTCGAGACGAGCGTCTCCGGCCTCTACGCCGTGGGCGACGTCACGGGCGGCCGGATGCTGAGCCACGCCGCCTCGACCATGGGCATCGTGGCCGCGGAGAACGCCATGGGCCAGGCGAAGACCTTTGTTTCCAACCAGGTGCCGCGGGGGATCTGGGGCTATCCCGAAATCGGCGCCGTCGGCCTGTCAGAGGAGGACGCGGAGGAGCAGGGTCTCGACGTGAAGGTGGGAGAGTTCCCTTGCTCCATCAACGGCCTCGCGATGGCGAGAAACGAGCTCGACGGCTCCGCCAAGATCATCTCCGACGCGAAGCACGGCGAGATCCTCGGCGTCCACATCGTCGGGACCGGCGCGACCGAGCTCATCGGGGAGGCCGTGCTCGCGATGCAGCTCGAGGCGACCGCGAACGAGCTCGCCCGAGGGATCCGCCTCCACCCGAGCTTCTCGGAGACCGTCGTGGACGCGGCGAGGGCGGCGGCGGGCTGGGCCCTCTATCTGCCGAAGGCGTGAGCTCGGCGGGAAACTTTCACAACGATCCCATAATCCCATCATTCCCATACATCCCATTATGGGAATGATGGGAATGACGGGAAAGGGGCGAGGCCCTGTAAGTGACCGATGCTCCTCTACGACCTGGGCTCCGTTTCTTGGCTCGACTCGCAGCTCGTCTACCACGCCCTCCCGAGGCTCGGGCGGGAGGCACTCGTCCTGTGCCGTCCGGCCTCGCCCTACGCGTCGATCGGCTACCACCAAGACCTGCTGTATGAGCTCGATCTCTCCTACTGTGAGGCGGAGGGCATCCCCGTCTTTCGGCGGGAGGTGGGCGGGGGGGCCGTCTTCCTCGACCGCGGGCAGATCTTCTACCAAATCGTGCTTCGGCGTGGGAATCCCCTCGTACCCTTGGACCGCGGGCGCTTCTTCCGGAAGTTTCTCGCGCCCGTCGCCGCGACCCTCGAAGGGCTCGGCCTCGCGGCCACCCTGGAGCCCGCCTGCGACCTCCACGTCGGGGGCCGCAAGATCTCGGGGAACGGCGCCGGGGAGCTCGAGGGCTTCGTGGTGCTCGTCGGGAACCTCCTCGTGGAGATCGACTTCGGGCGCATGGCGGGCATCTTGCGGCTGCCCTGCGAAGCCGCGCGTAGCAGGGTCCGGCGCGCCATGGAAGAGAAGCTGACGTCGCTCGCGCTCGAGCTCGACTCGGTGCCGGCCATGGACGCGCTCGCGGGCGCCCTGGCGCGCAGCTTCGGAGAGGCGCTCCCGCAGCTCGAGCCCGCGGCGCCGGACTCCGCCCTGGACACCGTGGTGCGGGAGCTGGGCCCGAAGTTCCTGGCGCCGGGCTGGCTCTTCGAGCCGGGCAGGGCCCCCGCGGGCCGCAGGGTGAAGATCGCGGAGGGCACATACGTGGACGCCGATGCCGCGTGAGAATCGTTGTCGGTTATCGGTTGTCAGTTGCCGGTCAAACCGAGAACCGAAAACCGAGAACCGAAAACCGAGAACCGAAAACCGAAAACCGAGAACCGAAAACCGAAAATGACGCCTGATCACGGCTGGAGACTCCTCGACACGGGCCCCCGGGCACCCGCGGACAACCTGGCCCTCGACGAGGCGCTGCTCTCGGCTTGCGACGCCGAAGGCGGCAGCACCTTCCGGCTCCTGCAGTTCTCCCGTCCCTGCGCCCTGATCGGCTTCAACCAGGCGGTCTCCCTGGAGGTGCGCGAGGAGTACTGCCGGAGACGGGGTATCGAGGTCAACCGGCGGATCACCGGCGGTGGTGCCATCTACTGTGACCCCGGCCAGCTCGGCTGGGAGCTCATCGCGCCCAAGGACACGCCCGGGCTGCCCGCCCGCCCCGAGGAGCTCTACGCCCTCTTCTGCGAGGGGGCTGTCCGGGGGCTGCGGAAGCTCGGGATCGAGGCGGCCTTCCGGCCCCGGAACGACATCGAAGTGGCCGGCCGGAAGCTCTCGGGCACCGGCGGCACCGAAAAGGGCCGCGCGTTTCTGTTCCAGGGTACGCTCCTGATCGACTTCGACGTGGAGACGATGGTCCGCGTCCTCCGGGTTCCCGCGGAGAAGCTCCGCGACCGGGAGATCGACTCGGTGCGGGAGAGGGTTACCTGCCTGGGCTGGGAGCTGGGGGCCGTGCCGGACCTGGAGGCGGTCAAGGCCGCGCTCCGCTTCGGGATGGAGGAGCTCCTCGGCACGAGCTTCCTGCCGGGCGGCCTCTCGCCCCTGGAGGAGACGCTCTTCCGGGAGCTTCGACCGAAGTTCGCCTCGCCGCAGTGGTCGCACCACCT
>JACRCS010000083.1 GCA_016218905.1 Deltaproteobacteria bacterium | reverse complement strand
CGCGACCGGCTTCTTCAGGGAGACGGCCGTCGCCAGCGCGTGCTGGAGCTCCTCTTCGTCCGAGGGAGCCATGACGACGAGCCCCGGGATGTGGCGCAGGTAGGAGAGGTCGAAGGCGCCGTGATGGGTCGGCCCGTCGGCACCCACGAGGCCGGCGCGATCGAGGGCAAAGACGACCGGCAACTCCTGGAGGGCGACATCGTGGAGGATCTGATCGTAGCCGCGTTGGAGGAACGTCGAGTAGATCGCGACCACCGGGATCCAACCTTCGGCGGCGAGTCCCGCGGCGAAGGTGACGGCGTGCTGCTCGGCGATGCCGACGTCGAAGAAGCGTTGGCGGAACCGGTCCCGGAAGACGTCGAGCCCCGTGCCCTCCGGCATGGCGGCGGTGATGGCGAGGATCCGGGGATCGGACTCCGCCAGGCGCACGAGCGTGCGGCCGAACACGTCGGTGTAGCTCGGCACCTTCGGTTTCGGGGACTCGGCGGGTGCGTCGGCACACGCGCCGTTGCACGGGTCGAAGGGGCCGATCCCGTGGAAGGCGGTGGGGCTCTCCTCGGCCGGCGCGAAGCCTCTCCCCTTCTGGGTGACCGCGTGCACCAGGACGGGCTTGCGAAACTTCCGGACGTTCTGGAATGCGCTGATCAGGTGGCCCAGGTTGTGGCCGTCGATGGGGCCGACGTAGGTGAACCCGAGCTCCTCGAAGAGCATCCCCGGCGAGATGAACCCCTTGATATGCTCCTCCACCCGTTTGGCGAGCCGCGCCATCGCGCCGCCGAAGCTCGGAATGGCCCGCAGGAACTCCTCCACGTCCTTTCGGAAGCGGGAGTAGAGGTCGCCGGTCAGGATGCGGGAGAGGTAGGACGAGAGGGCCCCCACGTTGGGCGAGATGCTCATCTCGTTGTCGTTCAGGACCACGATGAGATCCCGATCGAGGTGCCCGGCGTGATTGAGCCCCTCGAAGGCGAGGCCCGCCGTGAGGGAGCCGTCGCCGATGACGCAAATCACCTTGTGGTCGGCCCCGGAAAAGTCCCGGGCCGCGGCGAGGCCGAGGCCGGCGGAGATGGAGGTCGACGAGTGCCCGGTCCCGAACGCGTCGTGGGGGCTCTCGCACCGCTTGGGAAAGCCGGAGAGCCCGCCCCGCTGGCGGATCGTGCCGAAGCTGTCGCGCCGGCCGGTCAGGATCTTGTGCGGATAGGACTGGTGCCCCACGTCCCAGATGATCCGGTCCCGCGGCGAGTCGAAGACTGCGTGGAGCGCGACCGTGAGCTCCACGACGCCGAGGCTCGAGGCGAGGTGCCCGCCCACGGGCGAGAGCTTCTCGAGGATGAACGCGCGGATCTCGGTGGCGACGGCTTCGAGCTCCTCTTTCGAGAGGCCCTTGAGGTCGCCCGGTCCCGAGACGCGGCCGAGGAGGGGGTACTTGCCGGGGCTCATCAGTGCTGCCGTTCCACGACGAAGCGAGCCAGCGCGGCCAGACACTCCGCCCGCTCTCCGAAGGGCTGAAGCCGGGCGATGGCCGACTGCATGAGCGCCGCCGCCCGCCGTTTCGACTCGTCGATGCCGAGGAGAGCCGGATACGTGGCCTTCTCGAGGCCCTCGTCGCTTCCCACGGGTTTTCCGAGCGCTTCCGTCGAACCGATCACGTCGAGCACGTCGTCGGCGATCTGGAACGCGAGGCCGAGCTCCTCCGCGTAGGCAGTGAGCGCCTCGAGGGACGCGGAGTCGGCGCCGCCCGCCAGCGCTCCGATGCGGACGGCGGCCCGGATGAGCGCGCCGGTCTTGTGGGTGTGCAGGTACTCGAGCGTCGAGAGGTCGACGTCCTTGCCCTCGCTGGTCAGATCGAGCGCCTGTCCGGCCACCATCCCGCCCGTTCCGGCGCCCCGGGCGAGCTCGCCGACCACCTTCACGATGAGCTCGGGAGAGGTGCTGGCGGCCACCTCGTCGCTCGCGAGCACCGCGAAGGCGTCGGTGAGGAGCGCGTCCCCCGCGAGAATCGCGATCCCGTCCCCGAAGAGGACGTGGTTCGTCGGTTTGCCCCGGCGAAGCTCGTCGTCGTCCATGGCGGGGAGGTCGTCGTGGATCAGGCTGTAGGTGTGGACCATCTCGAGCGCGGCCGCGAACGGCAGTACTCGCTCCGGCTTCCCGCCCACGGCCTCCGCGGCCGCGAAGGCGAAGGCCGGCCGGATGCGCTTGCCCCCGGCGAAGAGGCTATAGCGCATCGACTGGTAGAGCGGGCGGGGAAAGGTCTCGGGAGGAGGCAGACGCGCGTCCAGGTACGCCTCCACGCCGGCCTTCCACGCGGCGAGGCGACTCTCGAGATCGAAGGGCATCACGGTTCCTTCGCCGTTCGAAGCGGCTCCGCGAGCACCTCGCCGCTGGGGAGGCGCCGGAGCACTTCGACGCGCCGTTCGGCCTCGTCGAGCTTCTGGTGGCAGGCCCGGGCGATCCGGACCCCCTCCTCGTAGGCTTGGATGGAGCCTTCCAGATCGAGGTCCTCGCACTCCAGCGCCTGCACGAGCTGCTCGAGTCGGGCGAGAAGATCCTCGAAGCGCTCGCCTCCGGGTTGGGGCATTCCTTCTCCTGCCTTTGCTCTGCCTAGCTGAGACGAACTCTCGATTATTGGGTGCCGCTCACGGGAGAGTCAAGCCCTTTCCCCCTCCTCGGCTCCTGTCGGTGCGGCTCCTTGACTTTCGGCGCCCGATAGGGTACCTGCGCGTGATGTCGGTCCGTCACCAGACGGGTAACCCTCCAGCTCCCGAAAGGGGCCGCGATGATCATTGAGACCAGAGCTTTCGGGCCGGTGGAGATCGACGAAGAGCGCATGATGAAGTTCGTCGGGCCGATGCTCGGCTTCGAGGGCGCGGACCGCTACGCCTTGATCGACTTGAACCCCGAAAGCCCTTTCAAGGTCTTGCAGCTCGCCGACCGCGGGGAGATCTGCTTTCTCGTGACCGACCCGAGCTTCTTCTTCCCGAACTACAAGGTGACGCTTTCGACGGAAGAAGTCGCCGACCTGGGCCTCACCGACCCGAGCAAGGCGGCAGTTCTTCTCGTCGTGACGATTCGGGAAGGGGGCAAGCGGCTGACCGCCAACCTGAAGGCGCCGGTCGTGGTCAACGCGGAGAAGCTGCTCGCCAAGCAGGTCGTGCTCAAGACCGACGCCTACAAGGTGGACGAGCCGATCCCGCTGGACTTGGGCAAGACACCGTAGGTCCGCTCCGGCGCGCGAGTCTCCTCTCGGCGTAATCGGGGGACCGCGGGGCCATCTTCTGCGACCCAAAAGAGAGAGCCCCCGCCGTTCGGCGGGGGCTCTCGTCGCTTCCGGGCCTCAGGATCGGCTCAAGAGGCCGACGGTGCCTCGATTACGGCCGTTCCTGCGTGGTGTCCCACGCGCCGGTCGAACGGCTGTACTTCATCAGGTACTTAGCGCTCTCCGTCGTCTCGGGAGAGGTCGCCATCTCCCCCTTCACGTACTTGACCGGGTCCCAGGCCAGGGCGGTGGCGCCGGTCGACTGGTTGATGGTCCGGTCGTCGAGCCAGTCGATGGCGTCGTAGAGCAGCCGCCGGGCGTAGGTGCGGGCGTGGGCGTACGCCGCCGGGTCGCGCTTGAGCAGGTTGATGTTGAAGCAGGCGCCCATCAGCTTCTCCGCGTCCGCGTCGCCGAGGGTTCCGCCCAGGACGCCGGCGAAGTTGCTCCGGGTCCAGTTCTTGGCGGCTCCGCCGCCGGCGCTCTGATCGTAGAAGTACGGGTACGCGGCCGGGTTGTAGGTGATGTTGAAGTTCGCCTCGAGCTTCGCGAGGGCGAGCGAGATGGCGTCCTCGAAGGGGATGGCCTGTTCTTCGATGAAGATCTCGTTGTAGTTGTCGGCCGTCAGCGGAACCCCGGCTTCCTCGTCGTGGCACTTCACGCACACGTTCGTGAAGGCGTCCGCGCCCATCTCCCAGGTGTGGTTCTTGGCGCCGGCCGCCATGTGGCACGCGACGCAGGGACCGCCGACGTCGAGACCGTCTTCAGCGGTAATGCCGTGGTCTCCGATGATGGCGGGCGTACCCAGCTTCCGGTGCGTGCTGTTGAGTGAGCCGCCGTCCTCCGGGGTGGTGAGGGAGGCGCCGTAGGTGCTGCTGCCGATGGGCGTATCCGCAGGGACGAAGTTGGTGTAGGCGATCTTGGCGTACACGAGGCCGGCCGAGGCCATGTAGTGGGAGTTCACGAAACCGACGTTGTCCCAGGCGGCAGGGGTCGCGCCCGTGCCGGGAACCGCGGCGATGACCGACTCCCCGCTCGCCCGGCCGGAATGACAGGAGACGCAGACGTTGCTGGAGCTGACGTCCGGGTAGGCCACAGGGGCCCCCTTGAACTTGTAGATGTCGATGGTGATCGCACCGGGGTTGAGCAGCGCGCCGGTCGTGGCGCTCTCATGGCAGCCCCAGCAGTAGAGGAGCTCGTTCTGGCCGGACACCTTGGTGCCCTTGGCCGGGTCGGGCGTCGTGCCGTCCGCGCCGTTGGCGTTCCGCTGCCAGCCGGAGAGGTGGGAGAAGTCGTTGTTCGCCGGGTCGTAGGTGGTGGGGCTCGTCAGGTAGTTCTTGGAACCGGTGGCCGTATGGCAGCGCTGGCAGTCGGCGCGGTCCTTCTCGGCGATGCCGTCGGCGTTGTTGTCGTCCTTGTAGCTCTTGTCCCAGTCGTAGTGGCTCCAGGCCATGGTCGGGTTGGTTGGATGGGTCTCCCCGACGCCCGCGGCCTGGACGGCCTTCGTCTGGTCGAGGGTGTCCTTCGTGGACGCGGCGGCAGCCTCCTCCTTGATCGCGGCGATGTGCCCGGCGTGTCCGGACTCGGCCCACTGCTTCTGGATGGTCACGTCGGCCGAGTGGACGTCGTGGCAGTCGCGGCACGCCCGCTCGTCCTTCGCGCGGACGACGAAGCCTTCGATCGTGGTGGCGGTCGACGGATAGTCGTAGTGGGTGCTGGCGATGATCCGCTCCCAACGCTGGCCGTGGTAGAGGAGCACCGTCGTCGTTCCGTTGGTTCCGCCGACGAGCGGACCGTCGGTCGTGGCACTGGGAGACGGGTAGTCCGAGTACCGGACGACGGTGGACGGGCTCAGGTCCGCCGTGGCGCTCCCGTGGCAGTTGGTGCAGGTGCTGTACTCGGCGCTCCCCGTCACGGTCACCACGCCGGTCGTCCGGTCCGTGCTCGTGCTCTCAGCCTTCAGGAGCTCGCCCGGGTTGTGCGGGTTGTGGCAGGTGCGGCACTGGACGGGGGACGCTTCCGGGCCCTGGACCGCGGACGCCAAGGTGTCCGCCGAGGTGATGTTGACGTACTCCCGGGCGCCCTCGTCCGTGTGGCAGCGGGTGCACTTCGTGGACGCGTGACCGGCCTCGCCTTCGTTGTAATGGGGGCTGGACTTGTACTTCTCGACGATGTTCATCCCCTCCGGATGGTACGGCTCGTGCCCCGCGGAGACCGGGTCGGCCGCCAGATCCGTGTGGCAGGCGGCTCCGACCGTACCCACGGCACCGCCCGCGCAGCTGTCCACGCCCGGTCGCGGGATCGGGATCGGGCCGAGACCGAAGTGCTCCTGGCCGGCCCCGTGGCAGGCCTCGCACGTCACCGCCGCGAGACCGCCGGCAGGCACGTTCTCGGCCGGGACCATGCTCTCGAAGTTCTCGCCGTCGTTGGCGGGGTTGTGGCACTTCGCGCACTCCGTCTCCTCCGCGGAGACGTGCGTGCTGTGCACCAGGTGCTTGCTGTCGAGGTACCCGCTCACGAGCTCCTCGCTCCAGGAGATGCCTTCGTGGCAGCCGATGCACACGT
>JACRCS010000899.1 GCA_016218905.1 Deltaproteobacteria bacterium | reverse complement strand
GGCCCCAGTCCGTCACGCCGACGCCGCATGCCGCGACGTTGTTGCCGTCGAGCGTCACGGCGCCGATCCGCGCCAGGGCTCTGCCAGACAGCCGGGCGCCGGTATTCAGCGTGATGCTCTGGTCCGCAAGGATGTTTCCGGCGAACGTCGTCGTCGTACCGAGAGTCGCCGAGCTGCCGACCTGCCAGAACAAGTTGCAGCTCGAGCCGCCATTGATCACGACGATCGAAGAATTGCTCGCGGTCGTGAGGGTGCTGCCGATCTTGAAGAGGAAGACCGCGGCGGGGTCGCCCTGGGCGTCGAGAGTGAGCGTGCCTGTCAGCTGGGCGGTGGACGTGAACCCGTAGACGCCCGGCGCGAGCGTGAGGCCACCCAGATCAGTCCCGGTCATGTCGACCTGCGTCGGCGTGCCTGCGATCGCGTTGTACGCCGTGGTGAGGTCGACCTGAGCCTGGGCCGCGACGGCGTCTGCCGAGTGAATCGTGCTGGGAGGCGTCACGATTCCCGGGGGAAAGCCGACGATCGCGGTACCGGGGCTGACCCCCACGTCCCCTGCGACGACGCTGGAGCCTGTGTTGGTCACCGTCGAGCCTGCTAGGACCGCGAAG
Source organism: Deltaproteobacteria bacterium (assembly GCA_016218905.1). The sequence goes on along the minus strand of JACRCS010000899.1, from coordinate 4,350 downwards.
CTCGCCGCCGTTCCCAGCGAGGGCTGGGCCAACAACGGCGCGCCGCCACAGAGAAGAGCAACGACTCCTGCGGTGGCAAGAAGACTCAAGCCTCTGTAATGAAGCATTTCGGACTCTCCTCTCGTTTGAGAGCTTCTGGGTGTCCAACTAGTCATACTCGCTGTTCCCTTTCCCGTGCGGCCCCGCGTCCTGCACGAGATGCAGGTCTGTTCGGGTCCACGAACGGAGTGGGAGCCTGCACGTGTCGTGCCGCGGTGGGATCTGCGGGGGAGCCGGGGCAGGGGGTCTGCCATGGTCATGACGGGCGGCCAAGCGGCCGTTCCGACGGGAACGATTTTCAACAGGGATGGGAGGATTTCCATACCGTGTGGCCGTGGGAGCGCCCCGGAAGCGTCAGGGAGGCCGGGGGCGCCCGCGGCCGGTGGCAGCAGACTTGCGCTGTACCGGCAATGGTGGACGGGTCTACCACCTCGCCTTCAGCGGGATATCTACCCGACGAACGTCGCGGACCCATCGGCGGCCGGACCGTTTCCGGTTTCCCCAGCGTCCATCCTCATCGAGAGGAAGAAGAGGTGTCGAAATGAAGAAGTTGAAGTCCTTGTTGTTCGTCGGCGCGTTCGCCACGTTCCTCGGGATCGCGTCCGCTCCCGCTGCATTCGCCCAGAGCGAGCTGCAGCAGTCGACTTTCACCCTGACGGAGCCGCTCGACGTCGGGACCGCGACGCTGCAACCCGGCACCTACCTCATCAAGGTCGTGCTGATCGACTCCAACCGCGACATGCTCCAGGTCACGGATATGGCGGGGACGAAGGTCTTCACGACGGTCCTCTCCAGGCCGCACCCGATCCTCCCGGGCGAAATCATGCCTGAGAGCCGCTACGTCACCTGGGCGACTCCTGCCGGCCAGCCCAAGGCGCTCCGCACCTGGTACCCCCGCGACCGGTCGACCGGCCACGACATCGTCTATCCGAAGGCGAGGGCCATGGAGCTCGCGGCCGCCGCGAAGGAGCCCGTGATCGCGTACCCGGATGCCGTGACGGTAACGGAATACAAGTCGGCGCCTCTCATCATGGTGACCCCCGAGCGGGAAGTGAAGCCTTACGAGGCCGTGGCCGTCCAGGCCCCGCCTAAGGCGGCCCCGGTAGCCGTGGTGGCCGAGGCTCGTCCTTCGGAGCAGCTGCCGGAAACCGCGAGCCGCATTCCGCTCTTCGCTGCGATGGGCCTGCTGTCGCTGGGCGCGGCTTTCGGGCTGCGCGCGCTCGCGAACCGGACGGCGTGAAGAGGCCGAAATCCGTGCGGTGGTCCCGCCGGCTCGAGATAGCCCTCTGGCTGATCGGGTTCTCGCTCCTCGGCGGAGCCACCGCGTCCTTCGTTAGGTCCCGTGTCTACCAGGCGCGCCAGGAGCGCGCCTTTTCCGATCTGGAGACCCGGATCGCGTCGAAACCCGTTGCTTACGCGACTCCCTTGCCGGCGTCTATCGGGGCCTCGACGCCCGCAGACGCCGATCCGCTGGTTCTCGGCCGGCTCGAGATCCCGCGTATCGGCGTTTCGGCCATCGTCCGCGAGGGCGACGACGACGCGACGCTCGCCGTCGCCGTGGGGCGTATCCCCGGGACGGCCCGGCCCGGCGAGCGGGGAAACATGGCGCTGGCCGGCCACAGGGACTCGTTCTTCCGTCCGCTCCGGCACATCCGGGTCGACGACGTGATCCGGTTCCACTCTCCGGGGCGCGGGTACGAGTACCGCGTGGAGTCGACCGAGGTCGTCGGGCCACGCGAGGTGCGCGTCCTGGACCCGTCCGCAGATGCCACCCTCACGCTCGTGACGTGTTACCCGTTCGGGTTCGTCGGGCGCGCGCCGGACCGGTTCGTCGTTCGAGCCACGCAGCTGCCGCAGTGAGCGCCGGGATCGTGGGAGGTGGGGACATGAAGGGCGAGGCGGCCGAACGCAGGCGCCCGGTTCGCGTCGAAGTGGCACCGCGGGCCGTGTTCACGCTCGTGCTCGTCGCGGCGTGCCTCTGGCTGCTGGTTCGGCTCTGGCCGGTCCTGCTCGCTCTCGTCGCCGCGCTGGTCGTCGCCGGCACGTTGAGCCCGGCCGTGCGCTGGCTCGAAGGAAAGCGCGTCGCCCGGGGGATGGGGATCGCGATCGTCTTCACGGCCTTCTTCGTGCTGGCCGTCCTGGTCGGCGTGCTCACGGTCCCGACGCTCCTGGTGCAGGCCGCGGGTCTCCTCGAGCGCGAGCCCGCGATGCGCGCGCAGCTCGCGGATCACCTCGCGGGCACGAACCTGACGGCCCCCCTGGCGGGTTGGCTTCGGGGCCTCGCGCCCGACGCCCTGATGAGCGCCTTCGGAGCGAAGGCCTTCGCCTTCTCGTTACGCGCCTTCGAGACCCTCGCCTACGGGCTGAGCGCCCTCTTCCTCGCCCTCTACATGCTGATCGACCGCGACCGGCTCCGGGGGGGGCTCTTCGCCGTCATTCCCCGGACGCACCACATCCGGCTTTCTCGCATCGTGATGAACCTCGAGACGATCGTCGGCTCGTACATTCGCGGACAGCTGCTCACGTCCCTGCTGATGGCGGTCTTCGCGTTCCTGCTTCTGAGCGCCTGCGGGGTTGAGAACGCCCTGGCTCTCGCGGTCTTCGCCGGCCTCGCCGACGTGCTGCCCTACATAGGGCCCATCCTTTCGGTAGGGCCGGCGGTTCTGGCGGCCCTGCCGCGCGGGCCCGGCGTCGCCGTTGTCGTCCTCGTCCTGATGGTGGCCTACGAGGAGTTCGAGAGCCGCGTCCTCGTCCCCCGCATCTACGGCCGGGCGCTGCGCCTTCCGTCGTCCGTCGTGCTGTTCGCGCTCCTGGCGGGTGGAACGCTGATGGGAATACTCGGCGCGCTTCTGGCCCTTCCCGTCGCCGCCACCCTGATGATGCTCGTGGAGGAGCTCCGGGTGGAGCTGCCGGGGGAGCAGGAGGGACCCGCGGCGACGAGCCTGAGGCAGGCCGACGACCGCGCCGAGGAGGAGTACGAGCGCCGGACCCAGGGCATCGGCGCGGAGCAGGCCGCAGGCATCGCGGCCGAGATCTCCGCGGACCGCCGCAAGGAAGGGGTGCTTCCGGCGGAGCCCCAGGCGGAGCCAAGCGGGACGACAGGAACGACAGAGTCCACCATCTGACGACCGGGACGAGACCACGAGAGAACGCCGCCCGGAGTGTTCTCCGTGCGGCGTTGGGGTCGAGCTCGAGCTCCGGGGACCTGTCGGTCGTCAGTCGTCGCGTCTGTCTCGGCCGCGGTTCCGGCCGCCGCGGTTGCCGTGTTCGTGTCTCCACTGCCGGTAGTCGTCGCTTTCGACCATGCGCTGGTGGGACCAGTGCGCCGGCTCGTAGCGCCAGGCGTTTCCTTCGCGTCTGTATCGCGCCTTCACCCAGCGGGTGTTTCGGTGGTTGGGGCGGTCCCAGCGGCCGGGAACCCAGGCCCAATCGTCTTCTTGCCAGTCCCAGGAGCCCCGGAGCCAGACGAAGTCACGGCCAGGGCGTTGAGGTCTCCTCTCGCTCCGCATCCTCGGTGGGGCCCTGTGCCCGACGCGGATCTCGACCCCGGGGAGTGGAATCTGGACCTGAACGCCGAACTGGGCGGACGCGGGCAGGGATGTCAGGAGCAGGAAGGACATGGCGGCGATGGATTTGCCGAGGTTCTTCAATTTGTGTTACCTCGATCTCCTGACTCGCAAGCGCCGTGCCGTGAAGGGGCCAGACGCCTCCGAAAGGCCGACAGATCCATCGAAAGCGTGGCAGCGATGTTGCGCCTTTGAAAGCCGTAGCGGCGGCCTCGCGCGTGGCTGGGGTCTCGACGAGGACGCGAAGTGCTGCCCGGAGGAGGGCCCTGGGATGCGGGGAAGAGCTCGCGAGCTCGCGGGGTTCCTGGGGGAGGTCGTCCGTCGCTGCGTTTCGCACTCGGTCGACACCCAGAGTGCGGCCCTCGCCTTCTACTCGCTCCTCGCGCTGACTCCGACACTCCTCGCCTTCGTTTCGATCGGCGGGCACTTCCTCGGCGCAGGTCGCGTCCACGGCGAGATCGTGCGTCAGCTCGGGGGCGTGATGGGCCGCGAAGGGAGCCGCGCCGTCGCCGCGGTCCTCGAGAAGGCCGCGGATCCCGGAACGGGAGCCGGCCCGGGAGGCGTCGGCGGGTTCGTGGTCCTCGTGTTCGGGGTTACCGCCGTCTTCCTTCAGCTCCAGGAAGCGCTGAACCGGGTTTGGGAAGTGGCGCCGCGGCCGGGAACCCTGCTTCGCTCCCTGCTGAAGCGACGGCTCCTGTCGTTCGCCCTCGTCCTGGCGGCCGGACTCCTCCTCTTCGTCACGCTG
>JACRCS010000070.1 GCA_016218905.1 Deltaproteobacteria bacterium | reverse complement strand
CGGCCGGCCGCCCCAGCGGCGCGCCGGGGACGGGCTCCAAGGGAGCGGAGGAGCCGAGCCCGGCGGCGTAGTCGGCCGCGAGGAGCGTCCCGCGCCCGAAGCCGACCGGCTCGGCGGACGGCGCGAGGAGATCTCGGCCCAGGCTCGCGTACGCGAACCCTGTGGGAGCACAGAGCTCGATCAGCGTGGTCGGCACGTCGATGTGGCCGCCGGCCGCCTTCGCCGGCCAGCGGAGCCCTTTGAGGACCTCCGGCCCGTAGAGGAGGAGGGGCACCGCGCTCCGTTCGAAGAGGGGCGGCCTGTGGTTGAGGAATTTCCGCGAGAAGTGATCCCCGGTCACCGCGAAGAGCGCCGCCGGCAGCTTCGCACGGGCGGCCTCCACGAACCTCCCCATGCACCGGTCAGCGTGCCACAGGTGCCCCATCATCGCGTCGGAGAGGCGGCCGTCCGCCAGCCGGGCGAGCTCCGGGGGTAGCCGGCGAGGCACCCAGCCCTCGGAGGCGAGGTCGAAGTTGTAGGGCGGGTGGTTGCTCGTCGTCATGATGAGGTTGAAGCTCGGCGCATCGTCCTTCACCGTCCTCAGGACGAGGTCGAAGAGCGAGGCGTCGTCGACCCCCCACTCGTTCACCTGCCGCGGCTTCGGGATGTGCGCGCGGCTGTACGTCTCCTCGAAGCCCTGCGCCCTGGCGAAGTCGCCCAGGCGCTGCCAGCTCAGGAATCCTCCGTAGTAGAGCCGCGTGCGATAGCCCAGCCGGCGGAAGATCGCAGCCGTGGCCGTGGGGTACGTCCGCCTCGACTGCGGCTGGTAGTTGATGGGCGGACCGGGGTCGTAGAGACCCGCGATGAGCACCCCGAGCGAAGGCGCCGTACCGCTCGCGCCCGAGACGAACGAGGTCAGGAGGAGCCCGTCCTTCCCCAGGCGCCGGCACTCCGGCAGCAGGTCGAGGGCGCGGTACCGGTCGAGCAGGGGCCAGGCATCGTAGCTCTCCCCGACGACGAGGAAGACGTGGCGCGGCCGGAGGCCCTTGAGCCCGGCCGCGGTGCGGGCGAGGAGCGGGTCGATCCGGTCGCCGATGGGGCGGTCGGGGAAGAGCCCTCGCACGACCTCCCGAATCCCTTTGGAAGCCAGCACGCTCGGCAGCTCCCCACGACGGGAGACCTTCAAATGGTGCTTGATCGCGTACCGGATCGCGGAGACCGGGTTGAGGACCAGGTTGTTGAGGAATTCGTCGGAGGTGACGTCCCGGTCCCGAAACTGCACGGGGACGCGCCCGACGCCGCCGCGCGCCGCTCCCACGAGGAGGAGCAGGGCGACCGCGATCGAGACCCACTCTCGAGCCGCCCCGCGATCGCTCCCTGCGGGGCCCTGCTCGGGCAGGGCAGGACTGAGGGCCCTGCGCCAGAGACGGGTCAGCCCCCAGGAGGCCGCGATCACGAGGAGCACCGCCGGGATCACCGGGTGCTCGTTCCAGACGGTGCGGAGCACCGCTCCGAAGTCGTCGTAGAGGGCGCCGAACATGAAGTGGTTGAAGAGGTCCCCGTACTCGTCCACGTAGGCCGCGCTGATGGCCGCGAGGAGCGGAAGGAGGAGGCAGTACGCGGTCCCGACGCCCCGGCGCAGCGCGCGTGCGAACCGCTCGGCGTCGAAGCCCGCGCACACGAGCGTGGCGACGAGACTCGGGGCGGCGGCGTAGAAGCCCACCTGCGCGTCGAACCGGAGCCCGGCCCCTGCGCCCCTGAGGAGCTCCCCCGCGCCGGTCTGGGCCCCGAGGCCCTCCCGGAAGAGCAGGAGGAGCCCCAGCCGGAGGGCCTGGAGCGTGGCGACGACGAACGCAGCCAGGAGGACGTCCTGCCGGAGTTGTCTGCCGAACCGAGCGGAGCTGGGGGCCAGGGGGAGAGGCCGATTTTTCGGGAAGAGCAAGGGCTTACCTCGCGGTGGGACGCCGGGAAAGGCAAGAGCGGCCACAGGTTAGGGGCCCGGAAGGAGAGCTGTCAAGGCAGCTCCGGGCAATGGACGCAGTGGACGATCTGGACGGTGTGGACGGCCCAAGGGGTCCACTCGGTCCACGAAGGTCCACTCAGTCCGCCTCGCGCTCGCTCGTACTCCGTCCCTGCCCTTGCCTGCCGCCGGAGGACTGCTTATTCTCGCGCGCGAGTTTTTATTGACCTTAGCCGCACGGAGAAGCATGCCATGAGTGCCGAGAAGCTGTCCTTCAAGACCGAGGTGCAGAAGCTCCTCGACCTGATGATCCACTCCCTCTACTCCCACAAGGAGATCTTCCTGCGCGAGCTCGTCTCGAACGCCTCCGACGCCCTCGACAAGGCGCGCCACGAGGCGCTGGTGGACGAGAGGCTCCGGGAAGCGACCCCGGAAGGGAAGATCGAGCTCGTCCCCGACCGGGAGGCCGGCACCCTTACCGTCCGGGACAACGGCGTCGGGATGACGCGCGACGAGATCGTCGAGGCCCTGGGCACCATCGCCCACTCGGGCACCAAGGAGTTCCTGAAGGTCCTGGAGAGCCGGGGCTCCAAGGAGGCTCCCGAGCTCATCGGGCAATTCGGCGTCGGGTTCTACTCTGCCTTCATGGTGGCCGACGAGGTCACCGTCGTGAGCCGGCGGGCGGGCGCCCCGGCCGAGGCCGCCGTCCGTTGGCAGTCGACCGCCGACGGTACCTTCACGGTGGACGGCGCGGTGAAGGAGTCTCAGGGGACCGAGGTCATCCTCAAGCTCAAGGAGAGCGAACGCGCGTACCTCGACGAGTGGGAGCTCCGCAAGACCGTGAAGAAGTACTCCGACTTCATCGAGTATCCCATCACCATGCGCGTGACGCGGAAGAAGCCGAGCTCCATCGACGAGAAGCAGTTGGTGGACGTCGACGAGGAGGAGACCCTCAACTCCCGCAAGGCCCTCTGGCTCAAGGCAAAGACAGAGGTGACGGACGAGGAGTACCGCGACTTCTACCGGCACGTCTCCCACGACTTCGAAGAGCCGGCGAAGGTGATCCACTACCGGGCGGAGGGCACCACGGAGTTCTCGGCGCTCCTCTACATCCCGAAGAGCGCGCCGTGGAACCTCTTCTACAAGGAGTACGGGGTCGGGCCCATGCTCTACGTCCGCCGGGTCCAGGTCATGGAGCACTGCGAAGAGCTGATTCCGGCGTACCTGCGGTTCGCCCGCGGGGTGGTCGAGTCCGCGGACCTGCCCCTCAACGTCTCTCGAGAGATCCTCCAGAACAATCCCCAGATCGAGGTCATCCGGAAGAGTGTGACGAAGAAGGTGCTGGACGCGCTGGCCGAGATGAAGCGGGACGAGCCCGAGGCGTATCGGGCCTTCCACCGTCAGTTCGGCCGGCTCCTGAAGGAGGGGATCCACTCCGACTACGACCGCCGCGAGCAGCTGGCGGACCTCCTGCTCGTCGAGTCCACGGCGGTCGACGAGGGGAGCTTCACGACTCTGGCGGATTACGTAGAACGCATGCCGGAGGGGCAGGGCGAGATCTACTACGTCACCGGTCCTTCCCGGAAGGAGGCGGCCGCCTCGCCGTACCTGGAGGCCTTCCGCGAGAAGGGCTACGAGGTGCTCCTGATGACGGACGAGATCGACGACATCGTGCTGTCGCGGCTCGGGAAGTACCGGGAGAAGCCCTTCCGCTCCGCGCTGAAGGGAGACATCGACCTGGGGGAGGAGAAGAGGGAAGAGAAGAAGAAGACGTACGAGAAGCTCGTGGAGCTCATCAAGGACCGGCTCTCGGGAGAGATCTCGGACGCGCGGGTCTCCGGTCGGCTCAAAGACTCTTCCGTCTGCCTCGTGGCGGGCGAGCACGACCTCGACCCCCAGATGGAGAAGATGCTCAAGGCTCTCGGCCAGGAGGTCCCGCAGCGGAAGCGCACGCTGGAGATCAACCCCGACCACGAGCTCATCCGGCGGATGAACGAGCTCTGCGAGAAGGACCGGCAGCATCCCCTCCTGGCCGAGTACATCGACCTCCTGTACGACCAGGCGGTCCTCCTGGAGGGGGGGCGCCCACGGGATCCCGTCGCTTTCGGCAGGTCCCTCAACCGGCTGATGGCGGAGCGGGCCTCCGGCTCAGCCTGACGCGGGGGGGGCCGGCACGCCCCGCCCCCGCATGGCGGGCTTCGCCGGGGCAGTTGTTCCCTTCTGTGGGAGCGGCCTCCAGGCCGCGATGTTTTCTTGCCCGAATCGGCCTCCGGCCGAGATCGTGGTCTGGAGACCACTCCCACAGGATCCCCGATTTCGTCGCCGCGAATCCGCCCGGGCAGTTGGCCCCCGACACCAGGTTCGGTGCAGATTCCGTTTGCCCTCGGTGCTCTCCTCGCGGTAGAAACAGCTTCCTACCGAACGGCCGGCAGGTAGCCGGCGCGCGGGCGCGCGCCAGTTCTCGGTTCTCGGTTCTCGGTTCTCGGTTGTCAGTTGTCGGTTTAGGGTGAGTGGTCCGAAACCTGAGAGCTCTCGTCGGTTTTCGTTCTCTCTACTGAGAACCGATAACTGACGACTGAAAACCGCCCTTCTAGGAGCTACCGATGAGCAAGTGGATGACCGTCGGAGACGTGCTTCGGGTCCTCGCGACCCATTACCCGAACAAGGAAGGGGCGGCCGATCTCTCCCGCTCCCTTACGTTCAAGGAGTGGAACGAGCGCTCCAACCGCCTCGCGAACGGGCTGCTCGGGCTCGGCCTCCGGAAGGGCGACCGGGTCGCGTTCATCGCCCACAACTGCCTGGAGTGGATGGAGTACTACGCCGCTGCGGCGAAGGCCGGGCTCGTCTGCGTGCCGGTGCTCTTCCGGCTGAGCCCGCAGGAGTACCGGTTCATCCTGGAAGACTGCGAGGCGAAGGCCTTCCTGGTGGCCCAGGACTTCGTCGAGGGTGCCCGGTCCGTCCGCTCGAGCCTGCCCCTGGTGGAGCACTGGATCCACGTCGGGAAGGGGAGCGGGCCCGAGGGGTTCGTCGGGTACGAGGAGCTGATAGCCCGCGGGGCTCCGGAAGAGCCGCCGGTGGAGGTCCACCACGAGGACGTCTGGACGATCATGTACACGTCGGGCACCACGGGCAAGCCCAAGGGCGTGGTGCGCACTCACGAGTCCTACGCGGCGTTCTACCTGACGAACATCGCGGCCATGGGCTTCGAGCGAAACGACCGCGCGCTCATCGTCATGCCCATGTCCCACGTCAACTCGATCTACTACGGATTCACCTTCACGTACTGCGGCGGCACGCCGGTCATCTACAGCCGGGAGTCCTTCGATCCGGAGCACTTCCTGCAGACGCTTCGCGACTACCGCATCAGCTTCACCTCCCTCGTCCCCACGCACTACATCATGATCCTGTCCCTGGCGGACTCCGTAAAGAAGAGCTACGACGTCTCCTGCATCCGGAAGCTCCTCTGCTCCTCGGCCCCGGCCCGAAAGGACACGAAGCTCGGGATCCTCGAGTTCTTCGATAAATCGGAGCTCTATGAGGCTTACGGCTCTACCGAGGCGGGCAAGGTGACCCTGCTGCCGCCGGAGATGCAGTTCGAGAAGCTCGGGTCCATCGGCCGCGAGATGCTCGGCACGGACCTCATCAAGCTGCTCGACGAGGACCGGAACGAGGTGGGGGTCGGCGAGGTCGGCGAGCTCTTCTCCCGGACGCCGGCGTGCTTCCGGGAGTACTGGCGGCGGCCGGAGGAGACCCGGGCGGCCTTCCACGGCGATTGGTTCTCGGCCGGCGACATGGCCTACCGGGACGAGGAGGGTTACTACTACCTCGTCGATCGGAAGAAGAACATGATCATCAGCGGCGGGGAGAATGTCTACCCCTCTGAGGTCGAGAACGTGATCGGCGGCCATCCGGCCGTCAAGGACGTCGCCGTCGTGGGCGTGCCGGATCCGAAGTGGGGGGAGCGGGTGACCGCGGTCGTCGTCTTGAACGAGGGGCACGCGCCGAGCCCCGAGCTCGCCGCTTCGATCCAGGACTTCTGCAAGGACAAGATCGCGGGTTACAAGCGGCCGAAAGACCTGCAGTTCATCCCCGACGCCGAGATGCCGCGCACCGCGACCGGCAAGATCCTCCACCGGAAACTGCGGGAGCGGTACGGGCACTGGTCCGACAGCTAATTCCGACCCAAGGGGCGGGGCGCGGGGGGCGGCCCCCCCCACCCCCGGGGCGGGCCGCGGAGCGCGGCCCGCCCCTCGCCCGCCCATCCGGGTGGCCCCCGTCCCCCGATCTTCCGCCCTCGGGTCCTCCACCGCCTGACGGGCCGTCGGTCTTCTCCTGACCCGGATGGGGGGAACTCCCCCTCCTTTTGGGTATTTTCCCCCCTAGCGAAGTTGCGGCTCTCTCTCCTCGAAGTAACCTACTCCTCAAAAAATCCGTTCCGGTCCGAGCCCGGCAACCCCGACGCCGCCGGCAAACGACCTGTACTTTCAAGGTGTTGCGGCGAGTCGCCCGGGCGCCCGCCGGTCTCCGCCCACCTCTCACGCTTCCGGAGCCGGATAGACCGGCCGGAGCGAGCGCACGGGTCGTAGAGGGGCCGGGTGCGCGCGGCGGACGCCCGGCGAGGGTACTTTGCTAGAGGAGGAGATCATGGAGAGACGGGAGTTCTTGAAGTGGACCATCGGCGGGGTCTCGACCCTGTACGTGGGCACCCGGTTCCCCTGGCTGCGCGGCACGGAAGCTCACGCAGCGGGCGCGACCAACATCCTCGACGTCTTCGTCACCGACGCCATGAAGGAGATGGTGACCCATAACGAGATCAACGACGCCCGGTGCTATTTCTGGGGCTACCACATGCACCTGAACGGGGTGAACGTCCCGTACGAGTGCCCGGCGCCCACGATCGTGGTGACGAAGGGGGACAAGATCACCTTCACGGTCACCAATACCCTAGACGAACCCCACGCCATTTATATCCCCGGCCCCAGAGCGGGCGACCCGCCCCAATTCGATACCGGTCCCATCCCGCCGTTCGACCAAGTGACCATGGAGTTCACCGCCACGGAAGCGGGGGCGTTTCTCTACTACGACAACCTGAACGAGCCGGTGAACCGGGTGATGGGGCTCCACGGAGCCCTGGTCGTCCTGCCCGACGCGCCGTCGGGAGCGAAGTACACGCCCTACGAGGCGAGCCTCGTGACCCCGGGCGTCCAGGCGCTCTACGACGACTTCGGCAGCTCGTCCCACTTCCCGGGGCTCGCGTGGGAGCAGGGCGACCCCGAGACCGGGACGCCGCCCTTCCGGCAGTACTGCTGGCTGACGCACCAAGCGAGCCCGAAGCTCTTCGCGGAGGTGGGCAGCTACACGCAGGGGCTCGACTACCCGGCCCAGGAGTTCCTCGACAAGTTCCTCCGGAGCCCCTTCAGCAAGAACGGCGACAACTACAACCCGGAGTTCTTCACGATCAACGGCCAGTCCGGGATGTTCGCCCACTTCGGGCCCTTCAACACGCCCATGGGCCGGGTCGGGGAGCCGGCGGTGGTCCACATCCTGAACGCCGGGCTCTGGACCCACTCCATGCACCTCCACGCGAACCACTTCTACGTGACGGCCATGAACGGCGTGGTGGCGGAGAACCCCATCTGGATCGACGTCTACAACGTCAAGCCGATGGACCGGATCGACTACACGATCCCCTTCATGCGGCCACCGGACCTGCCGAACGAGCGGGGGTGCGGCTACCCGGACACGCCCCGCGCCACGAAGAACGGCCATCCCGTCTGGCCGCCCGTCGAGGAGCTCGACGTCTACATGCCGAAGCTCGGCACGACGGCGAAGAAGCAGGACGGCATCACCGACTGCGAGCTCGGGCAGCGCCAGTCGCCGCTCTGCTATCCCATGCACGACCACTCCGAGCCGAGCCAGACCGCCCAGGGCGGAAACTACAACTGCGGGCTCATCTCCGGGATCTACTTCCTTGGCGACCGGAACACCGCCGGCCACATGGATTTTCCGATGGATGAGGACTTCGCGATGATGTACCGGGGCATCCGCGGCTGCAGCGGCTCGTACGACCCGGCCGGTCAGCTCAAACCCCCGGAGGTCGCCAAGCCCGCGTGCGGGGACGAGCCGAAGTGAACGCGACACGGATGAGAGGGACATAGAGGAGGACGCAGCATGTCAGTCCAGAACCCGGACTTCACCGTCAAACGCTGGTCGGTCGTGGGCATGGAGGGCATGTGGGCGAAGATGTTCGACCCGCCCACGGAGAGCCCGGACACCCCCGACGAGGTGACGCCGACCAACCCCACGCCGGAGGTCCTCGCCGCGGCGGGGATCAACAACGCCCCGTCCGCGCCGAACACCCTGCAGGTGGACCTGATGCATGGCCTCAACGTCCCGACGTGGGACCAGCGGCCCGGCGGGATGAGCTTCTTCCTCATCCGGTCGGCCGACAACGACGCGGCCACGGGCACCTTCCCCGGGCCCACGCTCCGCGTTCCCCGGGGCTCGGTCTTCCACGGGCACACGCAGGGCCACGGGCCGCCGCCCCACACGATCCACTGGCACGGCATCGAGCCGACGCCGATGAACGACGGCGTCGGGCACTGCTCCATGGAGATCGGCCAGTACACGTATCAGTGGCAGCCGAACTTCATCGGCAGCTACTTCTACCACTGCCACCGAAACACCGTGCAGCACTTCGAGTTCGGCCTCTACGGCTTCCTCGTGATCGAGCCGCCCGACGTCTACTTCTCGACGCACACCCTCGGCGAGCAGGCCTGCCCCATCGGCACCTGCCGCGACGGGAAGCGCCGCACGGCCGCGAACGTGGAGAGCTTCGCGGGCGAATTCGGGTTCGAGTTCACCGGCGGCTCGATCACCGACCCGGACCCGTGGACTGGTGACCTGGCGCTCAAGTTCCCGGTCGACCCCCACGCCATGACGGTCGTCTACGACGTGGAGGCGATCTGGGTCACGGACGACCGCGACTCCACCTGGAGCGACCTCGCGTCCAACGCGCGGGCCACCTACCCGAAGTATGGGAGCCGGCCCGGCTTCGACGACAACTTCCACGGCAACTGGGGCGGAGGCGTCGGTCCCGACGACTTCTTCGCCTTCAACGACTTCCGCCCGGACTACTTCTACGTCACCGGCGTTCCCGTCCCGGCCCACCGGGTGGACAAGGGAGGCACGGGCGTGGGCGAAATCCCCCGGGACACGACCATCCCGGCCGCCCTGAACACCGGGGTCGCGGGCACGCAGGTGGCGATCAAGGCCGAGGTGAACCAGACGATCCTTCTGCGCGCCCTCGACGCGGCCTACGCCTGCCTCGAGTACACCTTCCCGGTGGACATCGTCGTCATCGCCTGGGACGGCCGCGCCCTCGGGGTGCCGCCCTACGGCGCGTACAACCACGCCTACAAGGTGCCCGCGGGGACGGCCTTCCGCGCGAGCGTCGCCCGCCGCTTCGACGCGCTCATCCGCTCGAGCACGCCGGTCCACGACTTCGCGGTCGTCAAGGTCGTCAACACGCGCGGGGAGAAGGGCGGGGTGAACGACCTCAACTTCGACGTGCTGGCCAGGACGGGCGCGGGGTCCACGATCCAGGAGGGGGAAGAAGTCCTCATGGAGATCAGGATCCCCGTCGACATCGGCGGCGTGGCTCCCCCGGTCGTCACCCACACCGCCTCCGGGACCGTGCTCGACGAGCAGGGTCGCCCGATGGATGGCGTCCAGGTCCTCCTCGACCCGATGAGCCTCGGCGGCGGGACCGAGCCCGCGTCCTTCGTCACCGGCGCCGACGGCACGTTCACCTTCCCGGGGCTCCACAACGGCATGTACCAGCTCACGCCCGTGCGGGCCGGCAAGGTCTTCGGGCCTCCCTTCCTCCGCGTGACGATCCAGGACGCCGACGTGACGGGCCTCACCTTCACGCTCTCCAAGACCGCCGCCGGCTGCCTCGACGCGGCCCTTGAGGACGCCCCGGCCACGCCGGACACTGACGTCGGTCCGATGATCGACGGGACGCCAAGACCGGACGGCAAGGTCGACCTGCTCGACGTGGTCGACATCATCAACGCGGGCGCGACGGCGATGTAGGAAGGCGAAGTCCCCTCCGGCGAAGGAGACAAAGGAGCTGAAGCGATGAAATCGATAAAGAGAGCTCTCTCGTTGTGTGCCGTACCACTCCTGCTGGCCGCGTGTAGCGGAGGGGGCGGAGGTGGCGGCCCGGGCAACGGTGGCGTCCCGCCGACCCAGACCGCCCAGGTGAGCTTTGCCGTGGCGCCCGTGACCGGCCAGACCCCGGCCGCTCCGGTGCAGGCCGTGGAACTCGAGGTCGCACTCCCGCCGGGCGCCACGGTCGCGACCGCCCCGGACGGGAAGAAGATCGACGCGACGGCGCTCACTCCCGGCGCCGGCATGGCGAACCCCGCCGCCGTCGTCTCCGGCACGGTCGCTAATGGCGTGGTGAAGATCGGTGCGGCGACTCCGGACAAGGCCGCCATCCCGGCCGGCGGCCTTCAGGTGGCGACGATGACGGTCACGGCCCCCAACGCGAACACGCTGACGGCCGCGGATTTTCCGACCACGGTCGTACAGGCCGCCGGCCACGACGTGGCGACGGCGACCACCCGCGACGTGACAGCCGCTGTGGCGCCGGCCGTGGACGTGAAGCACACCGGAGTGCCGTAGCCGAGCTCCGGAAGCGACGCCCCCGAGGCTCTCGCGAGGCGGCTCCCGTTTGGGGGCCGCCTCTCTTTGCGCTACACTCCTGCCTCCTGCTCCGGCCCCGAACCGGCTTTTCAGGATCTCGCCGGTGGCGTGGAGAAGAGCAACGAGGGCGACTTTTCCGCGGTTCGGGAGGTCTCTTGGCGGTATTCTCGCTCGCGGCCGGCGTTTTGCTGGTGCTCCTGGTGATCTGGGAGGGCTTCGAGACCATCATCCTTCCGCGGCGGGTCACCCGGCGCTTTCGCGTCACGCGGCTCTTCTATCGCTACACCTGGTTGGTCTGGGCGGCGGCTTCCCGCCGGTTTCCCCCGGGTCGCCGGCAGGAGACCTTCCTCAGCTACTACGGGCCGCTCTCGCTGCTCACTCTGCTCGTCGTCTGGGCCTTCGGGCTGATCCTCGGGTTCGGGATGGCGCAGTGGGGTGTGCACTCGCTGGCCGGCAGCCTCGGGCAGGAGTCGCACCTCCTGCCCGACCTCTATCTGAGCGCCACGACGTTCTTCACGTTGGGTCTCGGGGACGTGGTCCCGCGGGCGCCGGCGGCCAGGCTCCTGACCTCCATCGAGGCGGGTACGGGCTTCGGCTTCCTCGCGCTCCTCTTCGCCTACGTGCCCGCGCTCAACCAGTCCTTCTCCCGGCGAGAAGTGAGCATCTCGCTCCTCGACGCCCGGGCGGGGTCACCCCCAACGGCCGGAGAGATCCTGCGCCGCCACGCGCACGAGCCCGGGCTCTCGGCCCTCCAGCACCTCCTGCACGAGTGGGAGGGCTGGTCGGCGGAGTTCCTGGAGGGCCAGCTCTCGTACCCGGTGCTCGCGTACTTCCGGTCCCAGCACGACAATCAGTCGTGGCTCTCCGCGCTCGTGGCCGTGCTCGACACCTGCGCGCTCCTCATGGTCGGAGTGGAGGGGCCCTGCGCGCGGCAGGCCGGACTCACCTTCGCCATGGCGCGCCACGCCCTCGTCGACCTTTCGGTGGTCTTCGGCGTTAGGCCCTCCGGCCCCGTTCGGGACCGCCTCCCGCCCGAGCGGTTCTCGGCGCTCTGCGGGGCACTGACGCAGGCCGGCCTGGAGCTCCGAGAGCGGGGAGAGCCGGAGCTCGGGGAGCTGCGCCGGCTGTACGAGCCCTACGTGCAGCCCCTGGCGTCCTACTTCCGCATGGCCGTCCCTCCGTGGTGCCCGGAAGCCTCGTTTCGGGACAACTGGCAGATGAGCGCCTGGGAGGCGGGGGAGATCCCCGCCGGGAGGATGAAACGTGGGCAGCTCTGAAGAGCCGCCGGACCTGACTCCCGAGCTCCTGATCGGGGCCTACTGCCAGGGCGTCTTCCCGATGGCCGACGAGGTGGGAACGATCTTCTGGTACGACCCCGACCCTCGGGCGATCCTTCCCCTCGAGAGCTTCCACGTGCCGAGGAAGCTCCGGCGGACGCTCCGCCGGGGAGAGTTCGAGGTGCGGTTCGACACCTCGTTCCGGGCTGTGATGGAGGCGTGCGCGCACCCGGCCCCGGGACGGGAAGTGACGTGGATTTCGGCGGAGCTGATCGAGGCCTACGTGTTGCTCCACGAGCTCGGCTTCGCCCACAGCGTGGAGACGTGGCTCGGGGGCGAGCTCGTCGGCGGACTGTACGGGGTCGCGGTGCGGGGCCTCTTCGCCGGCGAGAGCATGTTCAGCCGCGTTACCGACGCGAGCAAGATCGCGCTGGCGCACCTCGTCGAGCGCCTGCGGCGCGGCGACTTCCGCCTCCTCGACGTGCAGTTCCTGACCGAACACCTGGCAAAGTTCGGAGCCGTGGAGATTCCCCGCAGCCGCTACAGGCGCCTGCTCGCCCAGGCCCTCGCCGTGCGGGCGCGATTCTGAGCCTTCTCCCATTCGTCCCATCGGTCCCATTGGTCCCACGGCTTCGAGTCATGGGCCCAATGGGACTGATGCGACCCATGTGTCAACGTCCACCATATAGCCGCTCCTCCTCGGCCGCGAATTCGCAGGCCCGCTTCTCCCACCCGAGCCAGCCTTCCATGAGCTCGATTACCGCCGGGTAGGCGGTGCCGAAGCCCACCCCTCGAACACGATGGGGCAGGCGGCAGCTCGCGCACCGGGCGAGGAAGAGGAGGTCGTTTCCTTCGCGCCGCGCGAGGCCGAAGACGCCGTCCGTCTCCTGGAGGACCCAGGCGGATTCGCAGCGGGGGCACGAGACCCGCTCACCGAAGCGGTGGACCTCCAAGTCGACCCGGGGCCAGTGCCCGGCCTCGTCCACCCCCCACTCGAGGGGCAGGATCCGCGGCAGCGTGTCCGCGTCGTCGAACATGCGCCAACGGTTCCCGGCCCTTCGCGCCCGGCGCACGTGCCTACCGCGTGCCGCGCCGGAGCTGGTCCATCCGGAGGTCGAGCGCCTTGAGTTTGTCGATGGTCTCCTTCATCTCGCGGCTCTCCCGGCGCAACGTCGCGAGGAGCTCGTCTCGCTCCGCGACCTCCTTGGAGAGGGCCTCTCGAGCCCGCTTGACGTCCTGGAGCTCCCGCCGGGCCTTGTCGGCGGCCTGGCCGGCGCCCGCGGCGGCCGCGGCCGCCTCCTTCAGACGGACCTCCAGGACCGATCTCTCCAGCTCCAGCTCTTCGAGCGTCCGCAGCGCGGCGAGCCAGGTCCTCACTTCGGGGGAGTCGGCTCCCACGGGGTCGGCCGCGGCGTACCGCTCCAGCTCCCGCAGGGCGAGCTGGTAGCTGCGGGCCGGATTGCGGGCGTCGACGAGCAGCATCGCCAGCTCCCGGTGAGCACCGGGGGGCGCGTCGCCCTTGGCGATCCGGGCGCGGAGCGCATCCATGTCCGCAACGTTCGGCCGCTCCGCCGGGGGATGCGTGAGCAGCGCGCACCCGGTCGCCACCGCGGCGGCGAGGACGGCTGCGGCCGCCCAGCGCCTGCCTTCGGGACCCTGTCGCCCCGGCGGCACGTTCATGCGCTCTTCCGTTCCGGCACGCCCTCCGCTCTTCCGCCACCGTCCCCCTGGCGCCTCCGGTCCGCGACGCAGACGCTCCCCGGGAGCGACTTCGCGTACTCCTTGAGCTCGGCCGCCCGCTCCGCCACCTCGATGTGGTTCCCGAAGGAGTAGTGCTCGTTCGTGACGACGGCGATGGAGACCGTGACCAGGGGAAAACGGACCTCCTGCCCCTGCCGCGTGAGACCTACGATATGGCCGCGGGCGCGGTCCTCGTCCGAGTAGAAGCCGGGTACCGAGGCGTCGAACTCTCGGATGGCCGCCTCGCAGACCGACCGGTATCGGTCGGGCGAGGTGATGAGGACGAAGTCGTCTCCTCCCACGTGACCCAGGAAGTCGGCCTTGGTCCCGTGGGCGGCGACCGCGTTTCGCAGGGCGCCGGCCAGCACTTTGATCACCTCGCTCCCGAGGGCGTACCCGTAGCGGTCGTTGAAAGCCTTGAAGTTGTCGAGGTCGGCGATGCAGAAGGCGAGCGGCGTGCTCGAGGCGAGCCGGTGCCGGAGCACGTTCTCGATGGCGACTCCACCGGGAAGCCGGGTGAGGGAGTTGGCGTCGAGCGAGGCCTCTTCCAGCCGTTTGACCTTGAGCGCCATCTCCGAGAAGGCCTGGGAGAGCGCGCCGAGCTCGTCTCCCGCGCGCACGACGGGCAGCTTCTCGAACCGGCCTCGGGCGACCTGATCGCTGGCGAGCTTGAGCTTGCGGATGGAGCCGGTAATGTTGCGGGTCAGGAGCGTCAGGGAGGCGACGCCCACGAGCAGGGTCGCGCCCCAGAGGGCGAGCATCCCGCGAAAGGTGGTCGTGCCCGTGCGGGCGGCGAGGCGCATGCGCCCGTCGCGCCGGCGGTGGAACTTCGCCGTGAGCGCCTGGGCGAGATCGGTCGTGTCGAGCCGGGCGCGCCTGAGCGACTCCTCCAGTGCGGACGGGGCGGACCCGACCCGTGCGGCGTCGAAAGCCTGCGCGTAGAGAGCCTCGTAGCGGCCATGGAGGCGGCCGAGCGCTTCGAGATCGGCGTCGTCGCCCGGAGCGCGGGCACGTACTGCCTGCAGAGTCCTCCGGAACTCGGCGCCCCGGCGCCGGAACTCGTTGGCCATCTCCTGGGAGTCGAGGATCAGGAAGCGCCTCCCGTAGAGCTCCTGCGTCAGCAGAACGTCGACCAGGTCGCCCATGCCCTGGATCAGGGGAGTATCGTGCTCCACCGCCTGGGCCATGATCCGGTTCACGCGTACCAGGCTCCAGAGCCCGAAGGCGGCGGTCGTCGTGATGAGGATCACCATGGGGATATAGCCGAGGATCATCTTCCTCGCGAGCGTCCAGCGAAACGAGTGCCGGCGCGGCGTCGACGGCCCTTCGCAAGACGCTCTTCGGTCAGCGGAACTGGGATTCATTCTTCCTCCCGCGTCGAGCCCCTTGCGGTCGGCTCGTGGGCGTTGGACAGTATAGGGCTAAGTTCCCGAAGGAAAAACCGAGAAGGGGCCGGACGTTGGCCCAAGGAGGTAGCCATGGCGGGGGAGTTGATCCGGGTACAGCACGACGAAAGGGGCTTTGCGGTCCTTTCACTCGAGCGGCCGGAGGCGCTGAACTCGATGACGCCGGCCATGGGCGAAGAGCTCGGGCAGGCGGTCGAGGAGCTCTGCGCGGACGAGAGCCTCCGGGCCGTGATCCTCACCGGCGCCGGGAAGGCCTTCTGCGCCGGCGGAGATCTGGAGATGCTGGCCCGCGACGCGCAGGGGGGCGGGCCAGGGGGGCCGGCCATGGGGGCGACCCCACGCGAGTTCTACGACCGGTTTCTCTCGATTCGGAAACTCCCGGTTCCCACGATCGCGGCGATCAACGGCCCGGCGATCGGGGCGGGCCTCTGCCTCGCCCTCGCCTGCGACCTGCGGGTGGCGGCTTCCGGCGCCACGATGGGCATGACGTTCGTTCGGGTGGGCATCCACCCGGGCATGGGAGCCACGTTCTGGCTGCCGACGCTCGTGGGCGTGGCCAAGGCCTGGGAGCTCCTCTTCACGGGCCGCCTCATCGACGCGCGGGAGGCCTACCAGATCGGGCTCGTGAACCGCGTCGTCCAGCGGGACCGGGTCGTCGACGAGGCCCGGGAGCTGGCGGCCGAGATCGCCGAGGCGGGACCGGTGGCCGTTCGTCTGTTGAAGGAGACCCTGCGCCGGAGCCTCGACCAGGGGCTCGAACGCGCGCTGGAGGACGAGTCGCGGCAGCAGGCGAGGACTTTCCGGACCGAAGACGCCCGGGAGGGGATTCGGGCGATCACGGAGAAGCGGAAGGCGGCGTTCAAAGGGCGGTGACGGGATGGACCCAGTGGACGAAGTGGACTGAGTGGACGACGTGGACTGAGTGGACGACGTGAAAATAGGCCGGGGCGCCCTCGGCGCCCCGGCCTTTCACAGCGGCCGGCCTGCCGCCGGCTCGCGTCGTTACGCTCGCACCCTCACGGGCTGCGCCGCTGGCTGCTCCACCGCCTCCTTCAGCGTGAAGAGGTGGACGACCGTGGCCACGACTCCCGCGAGGAAGAGCACGCCGATCGCGAGCGCGGTCTTGAACCAGAACATCATGCTCATGTGCGCGGTCATGTAGCCGATGTCGAGGAACCGCTCCAGGTAGGTCTGGAGGATGCCCGCGACCCCGAAGACCAGGGAGAGGAAGAACATCGCCACGCACATCGTCCAGAAGCCCCAGGAGCCGAGGCGGTCGTCGTACTTCTTGATGCCCTTCAACTGCGGCAGGGCGTAGTAGAAGACCGTCAGGTTCAGGAGCGCGTAGGCGCCGAAGAACGCCATGTGGCCGTGGGAGACCGTGATCTGGCTGCCGTGGGTGTAGTAGTTGATCGGCGGCAGCGTGTGGATGAAGCCCCAGACGCCCGCGCCCAGGAAGTGGTAGAGGGCCATGCCGACGATATAGACCCAGGTCAGGTGGTTCACGATCGCGTTCTGCCGCTTCTTGATGTGCAGCCAGGTGTCGACCACCATGAGGGCGATCGGAACAGGCTCAAGTGCGCTGAAGATCCCGCCCCACCAGATCCAGTAGTCCGGCGCACCGATCCAGTAGTAGTGATGCCCGGTGCCGACGATACCGGTGAAGAGGAAGAGCCCCGTCTCGACGTAGAGCCACCGCTCCACCACGTGGCGCTCCACGCCCGTCACCTCGAGGATCACGAAGGCCATGATGGAGGCCGTGATGAGCTCCCAGGCGCCCTCCACCCAGAGATGGATCACCCACCACCAGTAGTAGTAGTCGGCGTTCAGGTCCTTGTAGAACGGGATGCCCAGGAGGTAGAGGAGCGCCAGGAAGACCACGCCGCCGACGAGCATCCAGCTCAGAACGCTACGCTTCTTCGCGGTGGCGACCGTCAGGAAGACGTTTGCGATGAAGATGAGCGCGGCGACGACGATCACGAGGTCCAGCGGCACCGGGATCTCCAGGAGGGGCTTGCCCTGGGTCCAGCCGAAGAGGAAGCCCACCACGGCGGCCACGGCAGCGAGGGCGAAGATGACGAGCTGGACGTAGGCGAGCTTCGCGCTGAAGAGCTCGCGTTCGCACTCGGCGGGGAGGACGAAGTAGGTCCCGCCCATGAACCCGAGCAGGAGCCAGGCGACCAGCAGGTTCGTGTGGAGCGCCCTGGACGTCGCGAAGGAGAATGTGTCGACGAGGCCCTGGGGCAGCGTGAAGCCGTAGTTCACTGCGAGCCATAGGCCCATCACCACCTGGAGGATGAAGAGGAGCAGGGAGAGCTGGATATACGGGAGCGCCACGCGCTGGCTCTGATAGCGAATCATCGCACCACCTCCTTACTTCAGGCTCAGGACGAAGTCGGCGATCTGCCCGGCAGTCTCTTCGGAGACCGCCTGCGGAGGCATACCGACGCCCGGCTTTACAGCTTCAGGGTTCAGGATGAAGCGGACGAGCGTCGCGCGGTCGTAGGTGATTGCCTTGGCGATCTCGTCGAAGTCCCCGGCGACGTTTCGCCCCTGGTTCTGGAAGCTGTGGCAGCCCCCGCAGGAGCTCAGGATCAGGTCGCTCTTCGTGAGCGCCTGGGCGGCGTTCTGGGCGCGGAGCTTGGCGGCCCTGACGTACTTCACGTCCTGGGGCGGCCAGTTCCGGTTCTCGATGTCGGCGGTCCACTGCAGGAAGGCGACGAGCTGCTCGGCTTCCTGTTTCGTCACGCCGAGGTGGGGCATCTTCCGGAAGGAGTTCTGGTACACCTTCTCGGGATTCATGACGACCGAAATGATGTTGTTCTTTCCGAGCCGATAGAAGGCCTTCGTCATGTCGGGAGCGTAGTAGCCGCCGAAGCCGAGGATCGTGTGGCAGTCGTTGCAGTTGTACTTGTGCCAGACCTTCTTTCCGGCCACGACCTCGGGCGTGATCTTGGCCGTGTTGGCGAGTCTGGGCCCCTGCTTGTGGAAGTCGAAGGTCATGTAGAGAAAGAGCACCGCCGAAGAGAGGGTCCCCACCCAGAAGATTGTTTTTGATGCTGACTTGGTCATAGTCGTTCCTCCTTTCATCTTGAAGCTTCGGGAGCGCCGGGCTCCCACCCCGACGCTCGGTTCAAGGCGTGCAAGAAAAGCTATTTGTGCGTCTTGCCGCGATTTACGGATTCGTCAACCCACTTTTTGAACATGCGACTACAAACTGCCTCCCAAGGGAGCAAGAATCTTTGACGTGCATCAACGAACACGTCTTTCCGCAGGCGGGTCCACCCGAATTGCCACGCGGCCGTGGAGTCGGCGAGCGACGGGAGGACCGGCGCGAAAGAGGAGGGGCGTTTCGCCGCGCTTGCGGCCGACGCGCCGAAACCAGTATGTTTGGGCGCTTCCGACCCAACAGCAGAGGAGGTCGCATGTACAGGTTCCGGGCTCTCGTCCTCACGTGTTTCCTTGCAGCGGGGGCCCTTTGCGCCGCCGCGGACGCTCCCTCGAAGGGAGGTCCCGTCACCATCCGCATCGGGACGCTCCCCACCGAGGATGCGCTCCCGCTCTGGGCTGCCGAGCAACTGGGCCTCACCGCGAGCGCGGGACTCACCCTTCAGGTCATCACCTTTCAGTCGGCGCAGGAGAGGGACGTCGCGCTCGCCTCGGCAGCCATCGACGGCTTCATGGGCGATCTCATCGCCGCCGCGTCCCTGGAGGCGGGAGGCGTGCCGGTGACGGTGGCGACCCTGATGTTGGGTGCCACGGCCGCGGAAGGTCGCTTCGGGATCGTGGCCGCGCCCGGTTCCGGGATCCGGGACCTGAAGGGGCTCTCCGGCGTGCCCGTGGCGACGTCCTCCGGGACGATCCAGGAGTACGTGATGGACGGCCTCTTGAAGCGCGCGGGCGTGGCCGACATCCGAAAGGAGGAGGTGAAGAAGGTCCCGGTCCGCTTCGAGCTGCTCATGAGCGGGAAGGTGAAGGCCGCGGCCCTGCCGGAGCCCCTCCTTTCGCTGGCGGAGAAGCAGGGGGCGGTGCTCCTCGCCGACGACACCTCGGGCCCGAACCTCTCCCAGACGGTCCTCGTCGTATCGAAGCGATTTCTGGACCGCCCGGGGGCCGCCGAGGCGCTGCGCCGGCTGCTCCAGGTGTGGGACCGCGCCGCCGAGCGCGTCAACGCGGACCCGGGCGCCTGGCGCGCGACCCTCGTGGAGAAGGCCCGCCTGCCGAAGCCCATCCAGGAGAGCTACCGGATCAACCGGTACCCCAAGAGCCAGCTCCCTCGCCGGGAAGAGGTGGACGCCGTGCTCGTCTGGATGCGCGAGAAGGACCTGCTGAAGAAGCCCGTCGGCTACGAGGACCTCTGCTCCCCTCTGCCGAAGTGAGGCGATAGCGAAGGTGGCGCCGGTCGAAGTTCGGGCGGTGAGCGTCGAGTATCAGGGGACGCGGGGGCCCGTCGCCGCCCTGGAGGCCTTCACCCTGAGCGTCGGCGAGGGGGAGGCGATCGCGGTCATCGGGCCCTCGGGCTGCGGGAAGTCGACCCTCCTCCTGACCGTGGCGGGCCTCGTCGGAGCCACCGAGGGGCAGGTCGAGATCGCGGGAGAAGCGGTGGTCCGGCCCCGGCTTCGGACCGCCCTCATCCTCCAGGATTTCGGGCTGCTGCCGTGGAAGACGGTGTTCCACAACGCGGCGCTGGGGCTCGAGATCCGCGGAGTGCCCGCCGCCGAGCGGGCGAGGCTCACGCGAGAGGCGCTCGCCCGGGTGGGCCTCTCGGACTTCGCCCGCGCCTACCCGGGAGAGCTCTCGGGGGGCATGCGCCAGCGGCTTGCCGTCGCCCGGGCGCTGGCCCTCGAGGCGGACCTCCTCCTCATGGACGAGCCGCTCTCGGCCCTCGACGCCCTGACCCGGGAGGACCTCCAGGAGCTCCTCCTCGCCATCTGGCGCCAGCGCGGGCACACGGCCCTGCTCGTCACCCACTCCATCGAGGAGGCGGTCTTTCTCGGCAGGCGGGTGGTCGTGATGACCCGGCGCCCCGGGCGCGTTGCGGCCGTCGTCGAGAATCCGGGCATGGGCTCCGCCGGCTACCGCGCTACGCCGGAGTTCTACGCTCGTTGCGCTGAGCTCCGACAGCTCCTGTCAGCCCAGGTACCTGCGGCCCGGGAGGACGGACGGTGAACGGCTTCGGCCGGAAGGCCATCGGGTACGCGGTCGCCCTGACGCTCCTGCTCGCCGGTTGGCATCTCCTCTCGGCCGGCGTCGGGTCCCCTGCGCTGCCTCCGCCCGCGCCGGCCATCGGCGACTTCCTTCGCCTCTTCGGCCGCGAGCTCTGGCCCCACCTGCTCGTGAGCGCCCGGCGCGTCCTCGCCTCCATGGCCGCCGGGACGCTCGTGGCCGCTCCGATCGGGCTCCTGGTGGGACGGTCCCGGCGAGCCGACGCGGTTGCCGCGCCGCTGGTCTTCCTCAGCTACCCGATCCCGAAGGTGGTCTTTCTTCCGGTGCTCCTCGTCCTGCTCGGCATCGGCGACCTGTCGAAGATCGCGCTCATCACGCTCGTCATCTTCTTCCAGATCCTCGTGACCGCCCGAGACGCGGCCCGTTCCATTCCCGCCGCCTCGATCCTCTCGGTCCGGTCCCTGGGGGCGGACCGCTGGCAGGTCTTCCGGCACGTGGTCCTCCCGGCGGCCCTGCCCGACGTCTTCACGGCCCTGCGGATCAGCACCGGCACGGCGATCGCCGTCCTCTTCGTATCCGAATCGGTCGCGGGGACCGAGGGGCTCGGGTACTACATCCTCGACGCCTGGGGCCGCATCGCCTATAGCGAGATGTTCGCCGGCATCCTGGCCATGGCCTTTCTCGGGGTGGTCTTCTACGAGGCCCTCCAGGCCCTCGAGTCGCGGCTGTGCCGGTGGACGAGGGCGGGGCGATGAATAGCGGCCGCGAGCCCATGGTCATCGATTTCCACGCGCACGTCTACGAAGACGGCAAGGCCCCCCGGATCATGGCGGACATGCGCCGGCGGGGGGTGGCCCCCTCCTCGGACGGTACTCTCGGCGGGCTTCTCGCCTCCATGGACCGGGCGGGAGTCGGTCTCTCCGTCGTCTCTCGGATCACCGTAAAGCCCGAGCAGGCGCCTCCGGTCAACGAGTGGCTCCTGAGCCTTCGGAGCCCGAGGATCCTGCCTCTCGCGACGATTCATCCCGGTGTGGCGGGCGTCGGAGATCAGGTGGAGGAGCTGCGCGCCCGGGGCTTCTCGGGGTTCAAAGTCCACCCCGACTACCAGCGGTTCGTCGTGGAGGACAGGCGGTGCTTCCCCTTCTACGAAGCCGCGGAGGCGGCCGGCATGTGGGTGCTCATCCACGCCGGGCTGGACCGGGGATTGCCGGATTTCCCCGTGAACGCGACGCCGCGAGGGTTGCTCACCGTCCACGAAGCGTTCCCGAGACTTCGGCTCGTCGCCGCCCACATGGGGGGAGAGGAGATCTACGAGGAGACGGAGAGGACCCTGCTCGGGCGGGACGTCTACCTGGATACGTCCTTCGTCCTGCGGAAGATGCCGCTGGAGACGTTCAGGCGTCTCGTCTCCCGGCACCCGGCCGAGCGGCTTCTCTTCGGGTCGGACACTCCCTGGTCGGACCAGGTCGAGGACCTCCGCTTCTTCCTGGGACTGCCCTTCCTGAGCGCGGAGACCAAGGAGAAGATGACCTGGGGCAACGCCCGGGAGCTGTTCGGGAAGTTTGAACTGACAACTGACAACTGATAACTGATAACTGAGAACTATCTAGTGAGGCAATCGTAGGGTGGGCTTGGCCCACCAATACCCGGCCGTAAGTTGGTGGGCCGAGCCCACCCTACGGGTACTTCTGCAAGAGCCTCTGATGACTATCTCGTGCTGACCGAAGCGATTTCGCGGTAGAGCTTCTCGAGCTCCGTGGAGAGGTAGGTGCAGTTGCTGTACTCGCCTTGCTCGATCTGGCCCACGACCTTCTCCTCGAGCCGCACGCCGATCGCCTGGGCGATCATCGTCACCTGGCTGCCGATGTGAGGGCAGGTCTTCAGCTGGCAGATGAACTTGTGCGGGTTCCGTTCGCCGAGGATGTTCCAGAGGATCGGCTTCGCGGCGGCAACCTGCGGACAGAGCGCCATGATATCGGTCGCCTTCTCGACGAAGAGCGAGAACTTCTTCGAGAAGTACATCCGGGTTAGGATTCCAACGGGCTCGCGCGGTAGCTTTCCTTCGGACATCAGGAAGTTCAGGGCCTTGATCCCCTCGATGTCGCGTTCGCGGTGACTGCCCGCCCAGAGCGAGGCGACGAACATGTTGGTCACCACCAGGAGCGAGGCGGCCTCGCTCACCGGGCGCTCGGTTTCCTGCCCGTCGGTCTCCCCGTCCGGCACCAGGAGCCGATGGTGGTCCTCCACGAGCTCCTGCAGGGTGGCGGAGAAGCCCATCTCGCCCGCCAACGGGGCCGAACGTACGGGGTGCCGGGTCAGGTCGCTCCTATAGAGGGAGGGTCGTAGCAGGATCGAGAGGTCCTGCAGGAGTCCCGCGCCGGCGAGCTGTCGGACGGTCGCGTCCCGGGGTCGCCCTTTCGCCTCCCTGCACCAGACGCTCCCCAGGGCGGCGGAGATGTAGGCTGCGGCCACGGATCGCTCCCAGAGCTTGGCGCTCTGCTCGTCGCGGATGGCCCGGAGCAGGTGCCCGAGGCCTGCCGCGTTCGAGAGCGCCTTCTGGAGCATGTCCCGGACGTTGTTGGCTGTCTCCGTGCCCTCGGGGCCGAGCGAGCGGTAGACGCGCTGGACGAAGGGGTTCACCTGAGGCCCTGCGCGCTCCAGGAGGGGATCGAGGAAGTCGTGGATCTTCCGGCAGTAGCGGGAGGCGACGGCCTCGCTGCCCTCCAGGACCACGGGGCCCAGCCGGACCTCCGGGCGGCCGGCCTGCCTGCGGGCCACGGAATCGATTTTGGCGGCCAGGTCTCCGCCCACGTTCAGGAGGATCTG
>JACRCS010000910.1 GCA_016218905.1 Deltaproteobacteria bacterium | reverse complement strand
CGGGACTCCGATCTCTGTAAGAGATGGAAACGAAGTTGATCTTTGTTCCGAACGGATTGATCGTCGGTCCCGGGACTCCGATCTCTGTAAGAGATGGAAACGAAGTTGATCTTTGTTCCGAACGGATTGATCGTCGGTCCCGGGACTCCGATCTCTGTAAGAGATGGAAACGCGACTGCGATTGCCAAGGGTGCGAGCTTCTTCGGTCCCGGGACTCCGATCTCTGTAAGAGATGGAAACTCCGACCCGGGAGACGACCGATCTTGATGTTGTTCGGTCCCGGGACTCCGATCTCTGTAAGAGATGGAAACTTGGCGGCGTGTAGCCCTGCTCTTCTAAATATTCCGGTCCCGGGACTCCGATCTCTGTAAGAGATGGAAACGGTGCTTTATCCGGGTTGCTCCAATCTGGTGGATCCTTCTGGACCTCATCCAAGATGAGGAGAACCGGGCGAACGCGGCGTTCGCCGAACGAGCCGGGGTAAGGAGGAACTGCGAGAGCTGGCGCGATATTGCGCCGCCTCGTTGCGGGCGCTATGATTAACGCGTGCTTACGTAAAGGAGGTCAAAGAAGTGCGAGGCACGTCCGCAAGAAAGACTGAAAACCTGAGCGACACCGCTTTCCTTCATGCTCACGGCATCGACATCGGGCCCGAGACGCTGAATGCGCTCATTCGGGACGTTGTGGAGGGTCTTCCGAAGGCATTGCGTGGAGTGCCGAGGGAGGAGCTCTCGTCTGAGGAAGTTGCGATGATCGAGCGCGGTGGCGGCACACTGGAGGCTCGGGACCTTGCAGGCAACGATCCCGTGGCCCAGGCGGTAGCGGAGATGGTAGCGCTGGTGAAATCGAGCCTCACGACCACGGAGGCGGCGGCTCGGCTCGGCGTCGATCCCAGCCGGATCCGGCAGCGCTTGGCGGAGCGAACTCTGTACGGCTTCGAGTGGGAGGGCCGTTGGCTCCTGCCGTCGTTTCAGTTCGAGGAAGACCGCTTCGTCCGGGGGCTCGAGGCGGTCTTCCCCCTTCTCGATCCGGAGCTCAGCCCGATCGAGGTCGAATCTTGGCTTTCGAATCCGGACCCCGATCTCCACGCGGAGAAGCTCGGCCGAGACCTCACGCCGCTGGAGTGGCTGAGGCTCGGCTATCCGATTCAACGGCTCGCCCACATTGCCCGGAATCTCTGAGCCTCGCCGTGCCAAAACTGGGCGAGCCGCCGGCGCCGTCCGAGCTGGCTCGGGTAGAGCCCGATGTCAAGGTGGTCGAGGCGGGAACCGAACTCTGGCGCATCTACTTCCGGGGAGGACGACACCCCACGCTGTGGTCCGAGTTTAGAGCTTTTGGCCCGACGGACGCGCGATTCGACCATCATCTCTCCACGCCGGACGGTGAGGCGGGCCTTCAGGAGCGAGCCATCTTGTACGCCTCGACTCACGTGGTCACTTGCGTCGCTGAGGTGTTCCAACGGAGTCGGATCATCAACCGCTTGCGCGGAAATCCGTGGATCGTGGGGTTTGCGCTGAAATCCTCGCTCGTTCTGCTCGATCTAACGGGTCGTTGGCCGACCCGGACGGGGCGCGCGTCCGCCGCCATCAACGTGGGCAGTCGCGCCCGAGCCCGGCGCTGGTCCCAAGCGATCTATGAGGCCTATCCGAACGTACAGGGACTCTACTACGCGTCGTCCATGAATGCCTTGTCGCCTTGCCTGGCGCTCTACGAACGCGCGCGAGCTGCGGGTGCCATGCCGGAACGTCCGAGCTTCCATCGAAGCCTCTCCGACCCCACATGGGAGACGGTGCTGAAGAACGCCGCCGCGGATCTCAGCTATCGCTTGCAGTGATCGTCCGAAGACGAATCGGTTCTTGACCTCGACTTCACCCTGAATCTCGACCTCGGGGGTTCCCATGGGCGTGATGATCAGCCAGGTGGGGGAGCAGCCGGGGGCGGTCGCGACCGTGGCGAAGACGCTCCTGGGTTTGAAGCGGATCGACCGCGTGATCCTGTCGCCTACGCAGAGGACCCAGCGGGCGGCTTCCCTCCTGGAGCGATACCTGCGCGGACTCGGGCTCACGATCGTCGTCACTTCCGCCGTCGATCCGCTCGGGGATGAGGGCACCGTCGCGGAAACGGTCATCCGCGAAGCCGAGCGGGACGCCGTCTACTTCAACTGCTCGGCGGGGCTCGCCTTCTTCGTCGGGAAGCTCGCCTGCCGGCTGAGGAGCACCCGGGGCGTCGAGGCGGTGCACGCGGGTGCCGACCGTCTCTACCGGGTCGGTGGCGGATGGCAGGCCGAGCTGGCGGACCTGGGGATCGAGCCCTTGCTCCGGCTCCACGGGCTCTTTCCTCGCGCCGGCGGCGAGCGCGAGGACGGCACCCTGGAACGGCTCTCGCTGGTTGACGAGTCGTCCCAGGAACCCGTGTTCGAGGCCGACCTCGCCTTCGAGCGGGCCGGCCGCCTCTGCTGTCGGCTGCGCGACGTGCGGGGCCGAGATCCGACTCGCCAGATCATCGGCTGGATGCGAGGGGCCCCGGTCCTGCGGCACTTGCGCCCCCACTTCACGGTGGAGACCCGGGACCCCGTCGTCGCCGCTCGCTTGCGCTTTCTCGGGGCGGACGTGATCCAGTGGCCCGGCAGGAGAGCGGAGGACCGCGTGCGGCGGAAGGCGGACTGTGAGGCGCTCGTGAGGCTGTGGGACGAGCGCCGGCCGAGGGGGCCGGGGGTGACCGTGCCGCCGGGCGCCGGCCTCGACGAAGAACCGCCGGCGAGCGCGGCCGGCGCTGGGGGTTCCGGTCCGGGGGTAATGACCTGCCTGGGCAACGATCCCTCGGCGACGCTCCGGGTGCTCGCCTGCCACCGTCCCGAGGTGGCGTGGATCCTCTACGACCGGACGACCCCCTACGTAACCGCCCTGGCGGCGCGTCTCGCGGCCAACGCCGCTCGCATTCCCGCGGGCGAGTTGCGCTTCGCCGGCGTGACCCACTGGGGCGAGGGCATGGACCCGGACCGCCTCGGCGCGCTCCTCGGGGACCGGGCGCCGGTGTGGGCCAACGTGACGCCGGGCACCAAGGCGCAGTCCTGGGCCCTGGGATCTCTGGACGGCGGCATCGCCCGGCCGAGTTCGCTCCACGTCCAGAGGGGATGCGTGGTCTCCCTGGAGGACGGGAGCGGCGTGCCGGGCACGAGTTGGACAGACTCAGACCTTCTCGTGACCGCCAGGGTCCGGGGCGGGCCGCTCCGCGAGCCGCCGGGGCAGGACGAGGCCCTCCTCTGCGCACGGCAGGACTTTCTCGACGCAGTGAGCCGGGTGGTCGCGGCCGAGGCGCGCAAGAACCCCGGCGGGCTCTTCGTCTTCGGCGGGAAGAGGGGCTCCTGCGGCGCAGGAAGCCTGGGGGCGACTTGGGTCCAGAAACGGGATCCGTCCTCCGGCGGAGCCTTGCTCGAGGTCGCCGTGGGGGTGCCCGGGCCGGGTGGCCGGACGGCATCGGCGTCG
>JACRCS010000909.1 GCA_016218905.1 Deltaproteobacteria bacterium | reverse complement strand
GCCCGGGAGACCGCCTCCGGCGACTGCGCCTGGATCTGCGGCAGATAGCGGGAGGGCAGATCGAGCGGGAGCCCGTCCAGGAAGAGCCCCATCTCGCTCCGGACGAGGTCGGCAGGGTCCTGGTACTTGAAGACGTGGCGATTGACGAGCGACTCCTTGGCGGAGGCGACTTCCTGCGGCGTGTACCCCTCCGCGGCCGAGCGGGCCGTCAGGTCCCGCACGAGACCGAGGACCTCGCGGATGGACTCCTTCTTGGTCTGGGCGTGCGCACCGAGGATCCCGAACTCCGCCTGCGCGTCGTAGAACCCGCCGACGCTGTAGGCGAGCCCCCGGCTGGACCGGATCTCCCGAGCCAGTCGGCACTGGAAGCCCCCCGAGCCGAAAAGGTAGTCGGCCAACGCCAGCGAATAGAAGTCCGGCGCCGTGCGCGGTGGCGCGAACCGGGCCCAGAGGATCGTCGCCTGGGGGAGCGCCTTGGGAACGAGGACGAGCCGGGTCTTGGGCAGAGGAGGCTGAGGGGTGGAAGGGAAGGCCTTGTTCTCGGCGGGCAGCATCCCCAGGTAGCGGTCGAGGGCCTTCAGGAGCTCCTCGGACCGGAAGTCCCCCACCACGCCGACGGCCCACGCGCTCTCTTCGACGACCTTTCCATGCAGGGCGAGCACGTCCTCCCGCGTCACCTTCCGGACGGTCTCCTGGGTGGCGACGGTGCCGCGCGGGTGCCCCTGGTAGAGCGCCCTTCGGGCCTCGCGGAAGGCGAGCGGCATGGGCTCGTCGGCTTCCCGGCGGAGCGACTCGGCGATGCGCGTGACGGCCCAGCCGACGCGGTCCTGCCGGAACGCCGGGGTCCGGAGGAGCTCGGAGAGGAGCGACAGGCCCCGGTCCACCTGGTCCGGGAGGAGCGAGAGGCTCGCGCTGCCCGAGTCGCGGCCGAAGGAGAGGGAGAGCTCGATGCCCTGGCCCTCCAGCGCCTCGTCGAACGCCTCGGGCGGCCGCGCGGCGGTTCCGCCCGTGCGCCAGGCGAGGCCCGTCACCTGGGCGAGGCCCGCCTTCTCCGCGGGGTCGTGAACCGAGCCGCCGCGAAACGCGAGGAAGATGCGGACGAGCGGCACGTCGTGGTCTTCGAGGAGGAACACGCTCGCCCCGCCGGAGAGCCGCGCGCGCTGGACCTGGGGCGGCGAGAAGCTGAGGGCCGATTGCGTGAGTTTCGCGATGTCGAGGGGGACGCGCGCCGCCGCAGGGGCGGGCGCCCCCGGCGCCGGAGCGGCCAGAGCGGGCGCCGCCGCGGAGGCGACGAGGCACGCCAGGAGGAGCGAGCGGAGACTCCGGGCCATCACTTGTCCTCCTTCACGATCGCCTGGGGAGCGTCTTTGGGCGCCTCCTTCTGGGCCTCGGGCGCGGGCGAGCGGAGCACGGCGATCGTGCGATTCCGGGGCACGAAGTACTTCAACGCGGCGGCGCTCACTTCCTCCGCCGTCACCGTCGCGAGCACCTTCGGGTGCTCCTCCACGTACCGCCAATCGCCCGTCACGGCCTGGAAGTAGGCGAGCTGACCGGCGAGGCCGGCGCTCGAGGTGAGCCGGCGGACCTTCGCCGCCTCGAGCCGCCGCAGGACGCGCCGGAGCTCATCCGGGGACGGCGTCGGGTCGGCCAGCCGCCGCAACTCGGCCTCCACGGCCGCGATGAGCCGGTCCGGATCCACCCCCGGGGCCGGAGTGGCGTACAGGACGAAGAGGTTCGGGTAGCGGGCCCCCGGCACGCCGTTCACCGCGTCGACGCGCACCGCGAGCCGCTGGCGGTCCACCAGCTCCCGGGGAAGGCGAGAGGAGCGCCCGTCGGTGAGGAGCGCCTCGACGACGTCGAAGACGTAGTCGTCCCGGTGGGGGAGCGTCGGCTTGTGGTAGGCCAGCGCCACCTTCGGCTGCGCGTCGAAGAGGACCTCGACTCGCTTGGGACCCGGCTGGGACGGCTCCTGGGTCAGGATCGTGGGCGGCTTCTCGCCGGGAGGCAGAGGGCCGAAGTAGCGGTCCACCAGCGCGAAGAAGGCGTCCGGATCCAGATCTCCCACCGCCGCGATGACGGCGTTGTTCGGACCGTAGTGGCTGCGGTAGAAGTCGCGGGTGGCGAGGACGTCGAGATGCTGGACGTCGGAAGGCCAACCGATCACCGGATTGCGGTACGGGTGCGCCGTGAAGGCCTCTGCGAGGAGTGCCTGATGGAGCTGGCCGTCGGGATTGCAGTCGACGCGCTGGCGCATCTCCTCGAGAACCACGTCGCGCTCCGAGTAGTACTCCCGCAGCACCGGGTCCCTCATCCGCTCCGCTTCGATGGCCGCCCAGAGCTCCAGGCGGTTCGACGGTAGGCTGACGATATAGTTCGTCAGGTCGGCGGAGGTCGAGGCGTTGAATCCAACCGCTCCGTTGGCGGAGTAGATGGCGTCGATGGCGTCCTTGACGACGCAAGCCGTCTGCTCCTGCTGGAGCGCGGAGAGCTGGCTCGAGAGCTCGGCGACCGTCTGGGGGTTCGCACCCTCCCCTTTTCGGGCTTCCGCGTCGAGTCGGGAGCCGACTTTCTCGATCTCGCACTGGAGCGGCTCCTCCCGCTTCCAGTCCTGGGTGCCGAGGGTCGTCGTGCCCTTGAAGAGCATGTGCTCGAGCATGTGGGCCATGCCGGTGCGGCCGGAGAGCTCGTCGACCCCGCCGACCCGGTAGGTCATCTGGATGCTCACGGTCGGCGCGCCCGCCTTACGAAGCGCCAGCACGACGAGGCCGTTCGGGAGGCGGTGCTCCCGAACGCGCCCGGCGAGGCTGCCGGACGATTCGGCGAGCGCCGCCCCGGAGAAGAGGGAGAGCGCGAGATAGACGAAGGCGATGCGACTTTTCGATTGAATCAAGTTCGTTCCTTCTTCCAATTTCTGTGGGACTGACACCACCCCGGACGGTGCGCGCAGACGAGCCGTGCGTCGAACAGTGTGAAGCGGGAGCGCAAGGATGGCAAAGGCCACGGGGTTGCCACGGACGTTTCGGATCCTTCTCCTCTGCGCCGCCGCCGCTGCCCCGCTGAGTTCGCGCGCGGGGGCGACTCCCGAGCTCCTGGCGGTAGAATTCGGACAGGCTGCCGGGATTGAGCGCACCACCCTCGCCCGCGTGGGGTTCCTCTGGGGCTGGGGCGCCGACCTCCTGCAGGGCTCGTCGTGGCGCCTGCGGGGCTCCTGGGAGCTCTCGCTGGGCGCGTGGCAGGGCGACAAGACGCTCGTCGACGCCGGCCTCACGCCGATCTTCCGCTGGGAAGCAAAGTCCGCCGGACTTCTCGGGGCCCCCTACCTCGAGGCGGCCGTCGGCGCCCACCTCCTCTCCGGGGTATCGATGTTCGACCGGGGGTTCTCGACCGCGTTCCAGTTCGGGGACCACGTGGGGCTCGGCACGCGTTTCGGCCGGTTCGACCTCTCCTACAAGCTCCAGCACCTCTCCAACGGCGGCATCAAGTCGCCCAACGACGGAATACTCTTCAACATCGTGCGCTTCGGCTGCGCATTCTGACACCGGTCCAGGTCCCATAGGTCCCATAGGTCCCATAGGTCCCATAGGTCCGAGCACTGGCTTCGCGTGCGGCAAACAAGAAGGGTTATTATGGCTGCTCGCCGGGAGCTTGGAAAGCGCTCTCTTCGCGCTCCCGGCGCGCAAAAGCGGGGTCCGAAAACCATCGACAGAAACAAACGCCTTTCCCTTGACGAGCCGGGGCAGCCTCGGCTATTTTTACTTTCCAGTAAGTAAAATGCAGAGGGTCAAATGTCGGAGAGACGCGAAGCCCGGAAGGACCAGATCTTCAGTGAGGGAGCGCGGCTCTTCGCTCAGAAGGGGTACGAGCGGACGAGCCTGCAGGAGGTGGCCGATGCTCTCGGTCTCACCAAGCCCGCTCTCTACTACTACTACAGCTCCAAGGAGCAACTGCTCTACGAGATCATGTCGTTCGTGATGGACCGCGTGCTCGCCGACATCGGCGAGGTCGCCGCTACGGACGCCGCGCCCGTGGAGAAGATGCGGGAAATGATCCGCAAGTATCTCGGCTTCTTCGCCGCGCATCCGCACGAGCTCACGCTCATGTCCACCGCCGGCGACTCCCTGGGGCCCGAGCTGCGTGGCCGGATTGTCGTGCGGGAGAGGCAGTACCTGGAGCTCGTCAAGGGCATCGTCGCCGAGGTGCTGGGCGAACGCCGCCGGGAACACCTGGATCAAACGGCGGTCGCCTTCGCCCTCATCGGGGGCATGAGCTGGATCTTCAAGTGGTACGACCCCGAGGGCCGCATCGACCCCGGAGAGCTTGCCGAAGTCTTCGCCAAGATCTACTCCCACGGGCTGCTCGGGCCCGCCGCCTAGGAGGCTGCTGCAGCATCCTACTTACGCAGAGGAAGACGACATGGGCTTTGATCTGACCCCGGAACAGCTCGACGTCCAGAAGGCGGCCCTGGAGTTCGCCCAGGGCGAGTTCCCCCAGCGCGCCCAAGAGGCGGACCAGACGGA
The DNA here is from genome assembly GCA_016218905.1 of Deltaproteobacteria bacterium. The sequence goes on along the minus strand of JACRCS010000909.1, from coordinate 844 downwards.
GACGTTCCCGAAGGAGCTCTACAAGATGGCGGCCGACCTCGGCTTCCAGGGGATCTTCTTCCCCGAGGAGTACGGCGGAGCGGGCCTCGGGTACCTCGAGTTCTGTCTCGTGAGCGAGGCCTTCTGGCGCGTGGATCCGGGCCTCGGGCAGAGCCTCACATCCATCGTCTTCGGCTCGGACCTCGTACTCCTCTATGGGACCGAGGAGCAGAAGAAGAAGTACCTGACGCCCCTCACCACGGGCGAAGCGATCATGGCCGCGGCCATCACCGAGCCCGACGCCGGGAGCGACGTCACCGCGGTGACCACCTCGGCGGTGCTGGACGGCGACGAGTGGGTCCTCAACGGCACCAAGATGTTCATCACGAACGCCATCTCGGCGAAGTACGTGGTCGTCTTCTGCCTCACAGAGCCCGACGAGAAGGTCCGCCACAAGCGGCACTCCTGCATCATGGTCGAAACCGATCGGCCCGGCTACAAGGCCACGAAGCTCAAGGGCAAGCTCGGCATCCGTGCGTCCGAGACGGCCGAGGTCGTCCTCCAGGACGTGCGCGTTCCCAAAGAGAACCTCATCGGGACCCGCGGGGCGGGGTTCACGCAGTTCATGGAGTTCTTCAACCGCACTCGCCTCCACGTCGCTGCCCAGGGCGTGGGCGTCGCGCAGAACGCCCTCGACAAGGCCATCAAGCACGTCAAGAACCGGGTCCAGTTCGGCGCCCCGCTCGCGGCGCTCCAGGGGGTCCAGTTCAAGATCGCGGAGATGGCCACCTACGTGGAGGCGGCCCGCGGGCTCCTCTACCGGGCGGCGAGCCTGGCCGACGCCGGGAAGATCGACCACGGCCTC
>JACRCS010000908.1 GCA_016218905.1 Deltaproteobacteria bacterium | reverse complement strand
TCCGGCACGCCGCCCGCCGCGAGAACGGCCGAATGGAGCGCGAACGGGAGCGCGAAGACGGTGTGGGCGAAGACGACGAGGGAGAGGAAGTCCCGCGGAGACGGCATCGGCGGGCGAGTGTAAGGGACGAGCCGGAACCCCGCGTGCCGGGCGTGGAGCCGGGTGCGGGGATTCCCCTCCGCAGAAAAAAGAGTGGGGCGGTTGCACCGGCCCGCGCAACCGCCCCGTGCGGAGGAGTGAGAGTCCCTTCGGTGGAGTGCGAGGCTCCGTGCCTCCGGGACTGACGAGAATATGTCTCCGAATCGCGGCGCAAGCCACGCGCTTCGGGTCTAGGGAGATATGAAAAAGGTTGAGACGGCGATTCGCCCGAGGTCTGGAGCGGACTAGACCGAAGTCTAGGCCGGCTCGGCGCCGGAAAGGGTCGGAAGCGTCTCGGTCGCGAAGCGGGCCAGTTCGCGGCGGTCCGCGGCGCCGGTCTTCTTCAGGAGCTTCCCGACGTGGAACTTCACCGTCGCCTCGGTCACTCCGAGCCGCCGGGCGATGTCCTTGTTCGAGAGCTCCTCACGGACGGCCTCGAGGACCCTCTGCTCCGAGCGGGTGAACGCATTGCCGGCGGAGAGGCCGAGCCGGGCGACGCGCTCGACCCACTCGGAGAGGACGGCGCGCGGCGTCCAAAGCGACCCCTCGCGAATGCAGCGGATCGCGTTCCGGAGCTCGGGGCCCCCGGCCGAATGCGGGAGGATTCCCTTCACGCCGGCCATCAGGCAGGGGAACGTCGTCCGCGCGTTCACCTCGCGGACGAAAGCGACGACCTTCGCCTCCGGGTGACGGACCCGGATTCGCTCGATTCGCGTTGCCGGCGAGCCGGGTTCGTCGCCGAGTCCGACCAGGATGAACTCCGGCTCCGGCGCCGCGGCAGCGGCTTCCGTCTCCACATCGAATCCCTCGCCAGTGAGGAACGCGACGAGGCTCTCGCGCCTCCACGGGTCGCTCTCGAGGAGAAGCAGGCCGGGGCGTCCCCGCCGGATCACGCGCGCCCCCCCGGACGGCCGGGGCGCGCAGCCGCTTCTCTACCCATGAACGGGGACCCGGTCGGCACTCTGAACCTCCGCACGTACGAGACCGCCACATGTTAGCGCGGAGACCTCGGGTCCCCGCATGGAACGCCGGGTGACAGCGATTCCTGTCACCGCCACCCGTATTCGTCGGCGCTTGGGGAAAGGCGCATGGAACGCGGTCGCAGGCGCAGGGAAGAGATCCGCATTGTCAGGGCGTCCTGTCGGTCTGCCCAGGCCGAGACCCGGCCGCTGCGTATCAAGTGTTTTTGCACGAGTGCTTTAGCTGCCGCTGGCGCCATCCGGCACCCCCGTTGCGAAGAGCCTGGCAAGACCGAACGAAAGCCAGCGCGAGAGGAGAGCCCGGATGAAGACGAAAACGTAACCGGCCGCGACCGCCCGCCCGAAGGAAGAGACAAGTCGACCGAAACCCGGAACACCCACCGCCCCGACCCGGGGCAATTCCAAAGAAAGAAGAAGAAGGAGAACACCATGTTCGCTCGTAACGCTGCCCGTACGTTCGCCCTCGCCCTCGGCCTCGTCGCCCTCCTCGCCACCGCCTCCTCCGCGCCGGCCGCCGACACCGCCGCCAGCGCCCCCGCCCCGGCGAAGAAGACCGTCAACGTCAACACCGCCTCCGCCGATGAGCTCGCTCGGCTCCCGCGCGTCGGCCCCTCGCTCGCCGGGAGGATCGTCTCCCACCGCGACCAGAACGGCCCCTTCAAGCGCACCGAGGACCTGATGGAGGTGAAGGGGATCGGCGAGAAGATGTTCACGCTCCTCAAGCCGCACGTCGCCGTCGCCGGCCCGACGACGCTGACCGAGAAGCTCTCCTCGAAGGGGACCACCCCGAAGGCCGCGCCGAAGGCGAAGGCCGCCGCCCCCGCGGAGAAGACCGGCAAGTGACGCGCCGCGCGGGCCGGGAGGGCTCCCTCCCGGCCCGCGCCCGCCTTTCGAACCACGAAGCGACGACAGGCGACGACGTGCTGCGCTCCCACCGCCCCGCCCGCGGGACCACCCTCTTCGAGCTCCTGACGACTCTCGCGATCCTCTCGCTCGCCGCCGGACTCTCGTCCGCAGCGGTCCACGCCTTCGCCGGGATGAGCTCGCTGCGCGCGGCGTCGCACGAGATCGCCTCTGTGTTCTCTCAAGCGCGGAGCCGGGCGCTCTTCCGGAACGCCTACTCCGGCGTGAAGTGGATCTCGCGGAACGGAGACCTATCGCTCGAAATCCACGACGACGGAGACGGCGACGGCGTGAGGAACGACGACATCGTCAGCGGCGTCGATCCGCTCGTGTTCGGGCCCGTCTCGGTGAAGAACCGCTGGCCGAAGGTGACCGTCGCCTTCATCCCCGGCTTCCTCGCGCGGGATCCGAACGGAAACCCCGTCGGTGACCTTTCCGACCCGATCCGTTTCGGCAGCTCCGACATCGCGAGCTTCTCGCCGACAGGAGACAGCTCGCCCGGCTCCGTCTGGCTCGGCGACGGACGGAGCCGCCAGGCTCTCGTCCGCCTCACCCCGGGCAGCGCGACGATCGGTATCTACGAGTGGGTCGCCTCGCGCCGGAGCTGGATCCGCACCT
>JACRCS010000918.1 GCA_016218905.1 Deltaproteobacteria bacterium | reverse complement strand
GTGCCGGTGCAGGTGCCGTAGACCTCGGGGGAGGAGATGTGCACGTAGCGGCGCAGCCACTTCTTGCCGGCGAGGTGGTGCACGAGTTCGGTGAGCGCGACGGCGTTGGTCTGGAACCACTGCCCGGGGTGCTCCCAGCTCGGGGCGACCTCGGACTGGGCCGCGAAGTTGACGATGAACGCGGGCTGCAGTTCGTCGAGCAGGGCGAAGAGCGCCGGGAGGTCGTGGTTCAGGTCGACGCGGTGGAAGGTGAAGGGGGCGCCGGCGCGGCTCAAGTACGGGAGGAAGAGGGCCGTCTTCTCCGGCGAGCGGCTGACGCCGTGGACCTCGTAGCCGCCGCGCTCGAGGAGCAGGTCGACAAGATCGCTCCCCGAGAAGGAGTTGCTGCCGATGACGACGACCTTCTCCACCGTGCTTATCCTTTCCTGCTCTCGTTCCCGGGTCCGTTGCGGGGTCCTATCCGGGCGTGAGGGGATCAACCCCTCCCCTACGAATCCGGCGCGCTCGGCGATCGCGCCCTACCCCGTTCCGAAGGTAGGGCGGTTTCGCCGAAACCGCCGTCGCATTTCCCGCGCCACCCACCGCTCGTGCCAGTTCTCCGGCGGGGAGCGGGCTTAAGCGCTCATAAACCGCGTCATTGTAGGGCCTGTGGAGGTATCGTCAAGGAGCGCCCCATCATCAGAGTTTTGACATTCCCGTTGATTGCCGGAAGAATAACAAACGGGGGGGGGCGATGAACGCAAAGATTCAGTCTATTCTCAGTGAATTGAAGCGTCGTCTCGCCATGCTCTACGGCGAACGTCTGCGCGGCGTCTACCTCTTCGGCTCGTACGCACGCGACGAGGCGAACGAGGATTCCGACGCGGATGTCCTGATCGTCCTGGACCGGGTGGACAACTACTCGCAGGAGATCGACGCCACCAGCGAACTGACCAGCGAGTTGTCCCTGAAATACGGCATTTCCCTGAGCCGTGTCTTCGCGACCGAGGAGCAGTGGCGCAAGCGACAGACGAACTTCTTCCAGAACCTTCGCGAGGAGGCGGTTCCGGCGTGAAGGATGAGGCTTCCTGGTTCCTCCGGAAAGCTGAACGTGCCTTGCGCGCCGCGCACACACTGCTGGCGACCGACGATCCGGAGACAGCCGTCGGCCGTGCCTACTACTGCATGTTGCACGCGGCGCAGGCACTTCTGCGCGAGCAGGACATCCGTTTCCGCAAGCACTCGTCGGTCCACGGCGCGTTCGGACAGCATTTCGCCAAGACCGGCCTGATCGATCCCAGGTTCCACCGCTGGCTGCTCGATTCCTATGACGACCGAATTCGGGGAGACTACGACACGGAGGCCGTCATCGGGAAGGAGAGCGCCGAGCTGAGGATCAAGCAGGCGACGGAATTCCTCCAGAACGCGAGGCAATGGCTGGAAGCGAACGGTAAGTGACGCTCCGAGGTCATTCCCGGTAGGCTCCGCCGCGCGTGCCGATCTTCACCACCACGATGACAAGCTCGGCTCCTCTGACTTCACAGATGATGCGGTAATCCCCAAGACGGGCCCGGTGGAGCCCCTTGTGCCTGCCCTTGAACGCCTTGCAGCCGACGGGATAGGGGTCCTCCGCAAGGGCGAGCAGCTCGCGCTTGACGCGGAGAAACAAGGGACGGGGAAGCGCGTCAAGCCCCTTCTCCGCCGTGCGGGTGAGGAGGACGCGATAGGCCACGACTTATCGGCTTCCGCGCTTGCGGAGATAGTCCTCGAGGGGAACAAGGTCGGTTGACTTCGTCTTGTCGAGGATACGGTCCGCTTCCGCCGCGTCAAGCCGGTCCTCCAGCTCCTCGAGCAGCTTCATGTCCTCGACCGGGATGAGTGCCGCGAGATTCTTGCCGTTCTTGGTGATGTAAATCCGTTCCTTCCCGTAGGCAGCCCTGGCGACGACTTCCGAGAAATTGTCCCGTGCCTTCACCGCGGTCACCGTGCTCATGAGCCACCTCCCAATTCCCGTGCCTTACAGAATGTACGGAATGGCAGGTATGGTGTCAAGTCCGAGGGATTGTAATCACGCTTGTCGCCCAAGAGCACGAAATCGGGCCGGCGCGCTCGGCGATCGCGCCCTACCCTCACCGTGCCTCTCCCTGCGATGGAGAGGGCGACCCGGTCACTCCGGTCAGATGAAGTTCACGTGGCCGGGCGGGTGGGTCACGTCCCAGAGCCAGCGGTTCATCTTGTCGAGACGGCAGTTCGTGCGGCAGCCGCGCACGTCGAGCTCGTCCGCGACCATCCGCATCAGCGCGGCGCGACGCGGCCCCTCCCAGATCTCGCGGAAGGTCTGCTCGTTCACGTTCCCGAAGGCGAAGCGCTCGTCCCCGAGGTACTCCTTGCACCCCCAGACCGTGCCGTCGGCCGAGACGTAGGAGTAGAAGGGGAGCGCGAGGCAGCGCCCGTAGCTGCGCCCGGGCTGGCCCCAGGCGCGCATCGTCTCCTCGCGGACGACCACCGAGAAGGTGTCGCTCGCCTCGGCCTGGACCGCGGCGGCGAGCCCCATGAAATCCTCGTAGCGGATCCCCTTGTAGCGGGTCGTCTTGCTCGCGTCGAAGTGCGAGTAGGGCTTCACGACGAGGTAGTCGAGACCGATCTCGCGGGCGCGGGCGGCGAGCGTCGCGATCTCGCCGGCGTTCTCGGGCAGCAGCAGGGTCTGGATGCCGAGCGTGCAGCAGAGCGCGCGCTCGCGCCGGATGCGAACCGCGGCCGCGAGGTTCGTCATGACGCGCTCGAAATCCTCGATCCGCGTGCGGTGCACGGCGGCGTAGGTGGCGGCCGTCCCGGCGTTGCAGCTGACCTTGACCCACTCCAGGCTCGGGAGCAGCTCGGCGGCCAGATCCTCGCGCAGGAGGGCGGCGTTGGTCACGAGCGAGGCGTCGATCCCGGCGGCCTGCGTGTGGCCGACGATCCCCGCGATCTCCCGGTGCAGGAGCGGCTCGCCCTCGCCGGCGTACATGATGCTCTTGACGCCGAGGGCCGCGAGCTCGGTGACGCGCGTCTTCCAGATCGCCGCGTCGAGGAAGCGCGGCTTGTATTCGAGGTAGTCGACCGCGCAGAAGAGGCAACGGTGGTTGCAGGCGCCGGAGGGGCTCGCCTCCATGGCGATCGGGTAGACCGGCTCCCCCCCCTCGAGCCAGGAAGCCACCCGGGGGAGGTGGTACATCAGCTTGTGGCTGTCGATGCGGAAGCGATCAGCCACGGCGGCGCTCCTTGAGCGCGTCCACGAGCGCGTGGCAGACGATCGCGTGGACGGTCTCGACCGGGCCGTACGCCTCGGAGGGGACGTAGAAGT
>JACRCS010000917.1 GCA_016218905.1 Deltaproteobacteria bacterium | reverse complement strand
GAAGGTGCCCGAACAGGTGAAGGCGAGCCACATCCTTCTCCTCGCCCCGCAAGGAGCGAAGCCCGAAGACAAGCAGAAGGCCCTGGCCAAGGCCGAGGACCTCCAGAAGCGCGCCTCCAAGGGGGAGGACTTCGCGAAGCTGGCCAAGGAGAGCTCCCAGGACCCGGGCAGCAAGGACGCCGGCGGCGACCTCGGGTTCTTCAGCCGGGACCGGATGGTCGAACCCTTCGCCAACGCTGCATTCGCCCTCAAGGTGGGCCAGGTGAGCGGCGTGGTCGAGACTCCCTTCGGCTACCACGTGATCAAGCTCACGGACCGCAAAGCGGCCAAGACGCAGCCGTTCGCCGAGGCCAAGGAGACGATCCTTGCGTTTCTCAAGAACCGCGCTCTCTCGGAGGCCGTGGCCAAGAAGGTCGAAGGGCTGCGCAAGTCGAGCAAGGTCAAGGTGCTGATCGCCAACCCCTAGTCTGCGACCGCCAGCCGGCGTCCGAGGGCCGTCTCCCGACCGGCAGGGGGCCCTCCTTGTTTCCAAGAGCAGGCACAGGGACGCCCGGCCCCCCGGCACCTGCCGTCATCCTCCCGCTGCGGGTCGGGACACATTCCCAAGGGGCGGAAAAGGATTCCTTGACCGTCTCGGAGTTGAGGCCTAGAAGAAGAGAGGTGCCGTCGCCCGTTCCCCGCGCTCGATGTCGGCCTACTCACCCCCTCGCAGGAGCAGTCCGATGGATCGCCGCCGTCCGCTTCCCGGACCCGCACCGTGAGGAGATTCCGCTCCGGGTCGGCGGAGAGCACCTCCACCCGACGGCCGGCCGGGAGTCCCTCGCCCAGGGCGCGGGTCAGGATGAGCACCTGCCCTGGCCGGTAGGCCTCGGCCCGAACCGCGTGCTCCGGGGCAAGGCTGACCGACTCCAACACCGGGAACACGTGTCCACTCCCCAACGCGCGGCGCGCCTTCGACGCGATCGTTGATCGCCCGGCGGTCCCGGTGATAAGTAACCCCGCCAGCTCTCATTTCTCCTCCCGAATCCCCGCAAATTCTCCCGCAGCAAGTCATCGAGATAATTGACAACTTCTTGAAATGACGTTGGGAGAGACCGTGTGGGTGAGGATCGACGCTCTGGTCGGGGGTAATTTGTGTATCTTGAACCGACGAGACGGGGAGCACCTCGGCGTATACTTCGAAATTGACCTGCCGCGCCTCTGGCAGTGAGCTCTTTCGTGAATAGGTACTCAAGAGACGTCACCCGGGTCGTCATCAACATCGTCCAGGCGGGTTCCGGATGCACGCTCACGACGTCCGGTTGACCAGGGCGTAGCGCCTGATATATGTGCGGCGACCCGAAAGGGCTGTTCATCCTGCCGCCTGCCACCCCAGTCGACGCTCGGGAGAACGTCGTTCACCCAGTGTCCCAGAACTGCCCCATGAAGCTGCCGACGAGTTCGCGAGCGGCTATGCTGCACTCGCGATGAGGTCGACTCGGCGCAGGCGAGCCGTCCGGATGCACCTGCTGTGGGACCGGCGCAAGCATCACCGCACTGCGCGCCCACGTGAGTGCAAGATCGAGAAGGCAGGCCGAGCAGACTGGGGCGAGGGCCCCGGGGAGCGAAGTCCCATGCGAATCGTTTCGCTGATCGCGAGTGCGACGGAGATCGTCTGTGCCCTCGGTTTCGAGAAGGCCCTCGTGGGCAGGTCCCACGAGTGCGACTTCCCGGAGTCGGTGAATCGGCTGCCCGTCCTGACGGAACCGAAATTTCTCTCCGAGGGCTCGAGCCGGGAGATTGACCGGCGGGTGAAGTCCGTCCTCCAAGAGGCGCTCTCGGTCTACCGCGTCGACGCGGAAGCTCTGAGGGCGCTTCGCCCCGACGTGGTGATCACGCAGGCCCATTGCGAGGTCTGCGCCGTCAGCGTGCGGGACGTCGAGCAGGCCGTGTGCGAATGGCTCGGTACGACGCCGAAGGTCGTGGTGCTGCAACCGAACTCTCTGTCCGAGGTCTGGGCCGGCATGCGGCGGGTCGCAGCCGCGCTGGGGGCGCAGGAGAAGGGCGAGGAGTTGGTCCGTCGGCTCCAAGGCAGGATGGAGGAGATCCGGCGTAGGGCACAGACCGCCACAGATCGACCCCACACGGCCTTCCTCGAGTGGATCGACCCGGTGATGGCGGGCGGCAACTGGATGCCGGAGCTCGTGGAGATGGCCGGGGGGGAGGACCTCTTCGGCCTCCAGGGACGGCACTCTCCCCAGATGCCTTGGGAGGAGCTCACCAGGCACGATCCGGACGTCATCATCATCGCTCCCTGCGGCTTCGGCCTCGACCGAACCCGAGCCGAGGCACGGAGCCTCCCCCTTCGGCCCGGCTGGCCGGCGGTCAAGGCCGTTCAGACCGGCAGGATCTACGCCGCCGACGGCAACCAGTACTTCAACCGCCCCGGCCCGCGCCTCGTCGAATCCCTCGAGATTCTTGCCGAGGTGCTCCACCCTGAGCTCTTCCAGTTCGGCCACGAGGGGAAGGACTGGGAGAACCTCTCGCGTCTGCAGGCCTGAGCGGGAAGCCCATGCCCATCATCCGCCTCTTCCTCTGCGGCGACGTGATGACCGGCCGGGGGATCGACCAGATCCTCCCTCATCCCAGCCCTCCGGAGATCTACGAGTCCTGGGCGAGGGACGCCCGGGAGTATGTGCGACTTGCGGAGGCGGCCAACGGCCCGATTCCCCGGCCCATGGCCTTCGCCTACATCTGGGGAGACGCCCTCGAAGAGCTCGCCGTTCGGGCGCCGGACGCCCGGATCATCAATCTGGAGACCAGCGTGACCCGCAGCGATGCATATTGGCCGGGCAAGGGGATCAACTACCGGATGCACCCGGGCAACCTCCCCTGCCTCACCGCCGCTCGGATTGACTGCGCCACCCTCGCGAACAACCATGTCTTGGACTGGGGACACGCCGGCCTCTTGGAGACGCTGGAGGCGCTTCGGGCCGCCGGCGTCGGCTTCGCCGGTGCAGGCCGAAACCGGTCCGAGGCAAGAGCTGCAGCCGTGGTGTCCGTACCCGGCAAGGGGCGGGGGCTGGGCT
>JACRCS010000069.1 GCA_016218905.1 Deltaproteobacteria bacterium | reverse complement strand
GCGCCGGGTACGGTCACCGGCGCGGACGGCTGCTCCCCGACGACGACCTGAGTCGTGATGGCATCCGCCATGGGGTCCGCGTCGTACCCCTCGTTGTCGATGATCGAGTAGCTCAGCTTATTTGCGATGAGGACGACGTCGCGGACGCCGGGGCCCTCATTGTTCGGATAGAGCTGCCGCCAGGCCCCATTCACCACATGATAGAAGGTGGGCTTCACGGGCAGGGAAGGGAACGTCATCGTGAGGTCGGCGGTCCCCGCCACGGCGGTGAGCCCATAAGAGACCGCCCTGGCGGGTCGGAAGGCGACGGGCGCTCCCACCGGGATATAGCTGTCCTCGGCGTAGGAGGCGTGGGAGGTGAGAGACTGGATCACCACGTTCCGGAGAGAACTGGCCGAGGACGGGACGGTATTCAGGGGAGGAGTGTAGACGATCGTGAAGACGGCGTCGGATACGTCCACGCCGGTCTTCTCGTCCTCCTCGTGCGGTACCTGCGGTACCTCCTCGTCGCGCCTGCGGCCGTCGTCGGTCGCGGTGACCTTGATCAGGCACTCATTGCTCGTAATGTTCGGAGTCGTCCAGTCGAACGCGCCGGGGTTGTCGTCCAGTCGGGCGATCTCTTCCCAGTTGGCGCCGTTGTCCGGCGAAAAGAGGATCCCGATCTTCAGGTCTGGTGCCGGCGTCAGGTCGTCTGCGGCGATCCAGGTGATCGGGTAGGTAAAGCCGCCCTTCAGTGCCTCTCCTCGGACGAATAGGTCCCGATCGGGCTCGGGGTAGACGCTTTCGCTCGGCAAGTCCAAATTCGAGATGATGATAAAGGGGCTGTCGCTCGTGTCGACGGCCACCTTGAACTCCAGGTCCATGGCCGAGACCCTGATCAGGCACTGATCACAATCGATGTTGGGCGCGGACCAGAGGATGGACCCCGGATTCGTTTGCAGCTCCGCTATGGTGGCCCAGCTGTAACCCCCGTCGGGCGAGACCGAGACCCTGATCTCGTGAAGGGCAGGGGGCGTGAGGTCGTCCGCTACTTCCCAGGTGATCGTGATATCCGAGCCGCCGAAGAAGACCTCTCCGCCGTCGGGACCCTGGACCGCGACGATCGGCGGCGCGGTGTCCTCGCCGTTGGGGAAGGTCACCACCACCTTCGGCGGCTCGTTGGGCTCCTCCACCACGCGGAAGTACCACTCGGGGGAGTTCGGGCCTTCCACGCCGGCTGGGTCGATCGCGCTCACGTGCCAGCTGTAATACGCGTCGTACAGAAGAAACTGGACCGACCTGTCCGGCACGATCTCGTCCCACACGATGACGTCGTGGTCCATGTCCGTCACCTGGATGTGGTACGTCACGCCGGGACCCCCGGCGGACTCCCACTCGAAGTGGACGACATGACCATAGACGGTTGCGCCGTTTTCGGGGTGCTTCAGGACGGGCGCGGGAAGCTCCGCCGCCGCGGCGCCGGCGAGACTCAGGAGAACCAACAGGGCCAGGAACGTTATCGGGAGCGCGCGCTTCATGGTGGGTTCACCTCCCGAGCGGAGTTCGTGCGCGGATGACCCGTCGCAGACACGTCCCGGCCGAAACCGGTTCGGCGATATACCTGTTAGAAGACCATGAGTCGGGCTCCCTCGCCATACCGCGACGCTTCGAAATAGACATCCGGATAGGTTTTAGAGCCGTTCTTGTAAGGCAATTCCTGACAAGCTTCTGAGGGTTTCTGCTACACAGGTTTAAGGAGGGTGGTCCGTTGAGGGCGCTGGCGCCTCGTCAGCCCCGGGCCTCCAGCAAGCCCAGGAGCCGGTCCAGCTCGTCGAGGGAGCGGTAGGCGATGGCGATCGTACCGGAGCCTTTGGCCCTGCCGGGGGCGACCTCCACCTTCGTCCCCAGGACGCGCGAGAGCCTCTCCTCGAGGGCCCTCAGGTCGGCGCTCCGCGAGGTACGCGCCTTCTTCTGGCCGCTCTGGCGGGTGGCCAGGCGCTCCGCCTCCCGGACGGAGAGGCCCTTCTTCAGGATCGCGCGGAGCACCTCCGCCCGGCGCTCCTCGCCCTCGGCCGCGAGGATCGCCCGGCCGTGCCCGGCGGTGATGGCTCCCGAACGCAGCGCGTCCATCGCTTCTGGGGGGAGCGAGAGGAGCCGCAGCGAGTTGGCTACCGCGACGCGGGACTTCCCGATGCGCGCGGCGAGCTCCTCCTGAGAGGCGCCGGTCCGATCGAGGAGCAGCCGGTAGGCCCGGGCTTCGTCCGCGGCGTTGAGGTCTTCGCGCTGGAGGTTCTCGATCAGCGCGAGCTCGAGCACCTCTCCCTCGCTCGCCTCCCGTACGATGGCAGGCACCTCCTGGATGGCTGCCCGCTGCGCCGCCCGCCACCGCCGCTCACCGGCGATGAGCTCGTAGCCCCCCTCGTCGCGTCTCCGGAGCACCACCGGCTGGATGAGCCCCTTCTCCCGAAGGCTCTGGGCGAGCTCGTCGAGGCTCGTAGGGTCGAACTCCTGGCGGGGCTGATTGGGACTCGGGTGGATCTCTTCAACGGGGCAAAGGAAGTAGTCCCCCTCCAGCCGGTCGGGCAGGAGGGCGTCGAGGCCCATCCCGAGGGCAGGGCGCTTCTCCTTCACCCGGCGACCTCTTCGGCCATGCGCAGGTAGCTCTGGGCGCCGGTGGACCGGGCGTCGTAGAGGAGCGCGGGCTTTCCGTGGCTCGGGGACTCGCTCAGGCGCACGTTGCGCGGGATGATCGAGCGGAAGACCCGGTCCTTGAAGTGCTTTCGGACCTCGTCGGCCACCTGGCGGCTCAGATTGTTGCGCGCGTCGAACATGGTCAGGACGATCCCCTGGACGTCGAGGCGCGGGTTGAGCCCCCGCTTCACGGTGCGGATCGTCTGGAGAAGCTGGGAGAGGCCCTCGAGCGCGTAGTACTCGCACTGCATCGGGATGATCACCGATTCCGAGGCGACGAGGGCGTTGAGCGTCAGGAGTCCGAGGCTCGGAGGGCAGTCCATCAGGACGTAGTCGTAGGCCGCCCGCACGGGCGCGAGCGCCTCCTTCAAGCGGAACTCACGCCGCGCGAAGGTGACGAGCTCGACCTCCGCCCCTGCGAGGTCCCGGGACGAGGGGACGAGGAAGAGGGTCGGGAGCTCCGTCGCGCACGTCGCCTCCTCGGCCGTGGCCGCTCCGGAGACGAGCTGGTACGTGGTCGGCTGCTCCGAGGAGGCGCGGACCCCGAGGCCGCTCGAGGCGTTCGCCTGCGGATCGACATCGACGAGGAGCACGCGGCGGCCGGACGACGCCAGCGAAGCCGCCAGGTTGACGGCCGTCGTCGTCTTCCCTACGCCGCCCTTCTGGTTCGCAATGCAGAAGACTCGACTAATGGCCACCCTCCTCCTTGGAAGTCGGCGTCACTCTATCATAGGGGGAAGGCCGGTGGAACCGGGCCGCGCCGCAGCGCGCGTCGCGTGACGAAACGACGGCGCGCGCCTGTCACGTCTCACGCGTTGCGCCGGTACACGAGGACGCGCCGCTTCCCCAGCCCGGGAGGGCCTTCGTACGGCCGGTCCCCGGCGAGCACCCATCCCTCGATGTCGGGGCCCGGCTCCTCGCCCCGGGGGAGGAGAGCCCGACCCGACGGGGCCAGGTACGGCGCCAAGAGAGGGAGGAGGACCTCCGGTTCCGCCACGGCCCGGGCGGTGACCGTTGCGAAGGCGGCGGCGAGCTCCGGAGTTTCCCGGAAGGCCTCCTCCGCCCTGGCCACGATTACCCGGGCCTCCTTGAGCCCCAGCAGCCGGAGCGCGTTTCGGAGGAAGCTCGCCTTTTTGGCGTTGGGCTCCAGGGCCACCAGGGGCTGCCCGGGGAACGCGACCGCCAGCGGCACCGCGGGCAGGCCCGCTCCGCTCCCGAGGTCGAGGAGAGGAAAAGAAGGCCGTTCCCACAGGAAGGGGAGGAGGGCGTCTGCGATCTGGAGGCGAATCCCCTCCCGGTCCTTGGGGCCCACGAGTCGGATGGAGCGGTTCCAGCGTTCGATCTCCTGCGCGTACCGCTCCAGGGCGTCCAGGGCGAGCCCGGGCTCGCGGCCGGCGAGGACTTCCCAGGCGCCGGTCACGCGAGGCCCGCCTTGCGCAGGTGGACCAGGAGCACGCTCGCGGCGGCGGGACTCATCCCGGGAAGCCGGAGGGCCTGACCCAACGTCCGCGGGGTTCCGGCCCGGAGGACCTGGCGGACCTCGGCCGTGAGCCCCGAGACGCCGTCGTAGTCGAGGTCCGCCGGCAGCCCGAGCGCCTCCAGCTTCTCCATCCGGGCGACCGCTTCCAGGTCCCGCCGGACGTAGCCGTCGTACTTCACCTCCACCTCCACCGTCTCCTCGGTCCGCCGGTCCGCCTCGGGCCAGCCCTCCACGAGGGGCCGCAGCGCCGCGATCGTCACCTCCGGGCGCTTCAGGACCTCGGCGAGGCGGACCGGTTCCCTGGGCGGCGCCGAGCCGAGCGCCCGGAAGGCGGCGTCGACGGCCGCCGAGGGCCGCAGCCTCGCCTCCCCCAGGAACTCCTTCAGCGCAGCCAGCGCCCGGCGCCGAACCTCGAAGCGGCGCGCCCTCTCCTCGGTCACGAGCCCCACGCGCACGCCGAGGGGCGTGAGCCGAAGGTCGGCGTTGTCCTCCCGGAGGAGCAGGCGAAACTCCGCCCGGCTCGTGAACATCCGGTAAGGCTCGCGGGTCCCCTTCGTCACGAGGTCGTCCACGAGGACGCCCAGGTAGCCCTCGTGGCGCCCGAGGATCACCTGCGCTCGGCCCGCCGCCCGGAGGGCGGCGTTCACGCCGGCGAGGAGGCCCTGGGCCGCGGCCTCCTCGTAGCCGGAGGTGCCGTTGATCTGGCCGGCGAGGAAGAGCCCCGGGAGGCGCTTCGACTCGAGGGTGGGGGAGAGCGCTTGCGGGTCGCAGCAGTCGTACTCGACGGCGTACCCGGGCCGGAGGATCTCCGCCTGCTCGAGACCGGGAATGGACCGGACGAGCCGCAGCTGGACGTCGACGGGCAGGCTGGTCGAGATCCCGTTGGGATAGATCTCGAGGGTGTCGAGCCCCTGCGGTTCCAGGAAGACCTGGTGGCGGTCCCGGTCCGCGAAGCGCACGACCTTGTCTTCGATGCTCGGGCAGTAGCGCGGGCCCACGCCCTGGATCACGCCGGTGTAGAGGGGCGAGCGGTCGAGGGACTCCCGGATGAGTGCGTGGGTGGCCGGAGTCGTGTAGGTGATGTGGCACGGCACCAGGGGGCGGTCGATCCGTTCGGTGTCGAAGGAGAATGGCGACGGGTCGGGGTCGCCCCACTGGGGCTCGAGGGCTTCCCAGCGGACCGTGCGGCCGTTCAGGCGGGGCGGCGTGCCGGTCTTGAGCCGGAGGAGCGGAAAACCATGCTCCGCCAGGTCCTGCGCGAGCAGCCGAGAGGGCGGGTCGCCGGCCCGCCCGGCAGGAAACCGTTCGAGCCCGACGTGGACGAGACCGTTCAGGAAGGTCCCGGGGCAGAGGACGACAGTCGAGGCCCGGTACGAGATGCCGGCCCGGGTGTGGACGCCGAGCAGCCGCCCGCCCTCGACCCAGAGGGCGACGGCCTCGGCCTGGCAGAGGGAGAGCCCCTCCTGCCCCTCCAGGGCGCGCTTCATCCGGTGGGCGTAGGCGGCCCGATCCGCCTGGGCCCGAGAGGCCCAGACCGCCGGCCCCTTTCGGGTGTTGAGGCGCCGGAACTGGATCCCGGTCTGGTCGATGGCGCGGCCCATCTCGCCGCCGAGCGCATCCACCTCCCGGACCAGGTGCCCCTTGGCGAGGCCGCCCACGGCCGGGTTGCAGGACATCTGCCCGACGGTGTCGAGGTTCATCGTGAGCAGGGCGGTGCGGGCGCCCATGCGGGCGCACGCCAGGGCCGCCTCGATACCGGCGTGTCCGGCGCCCACCACGGCGACGTCGAAGGGTAGGGACCACTCCAAGGGAGACCTCCCGGGGTGTTTCACGTGAAACACTGAGGACGAAGGGCGGTGGACGAAGTGGACGTTGTGGACCCGTCGGACGTCCATGTCGTCCACATCGTCCATAGCCCCGTTCACTTCCCGATGCAAAACTCCGAAAAGATCCGCTCGAGAACGTCTTCCGGGGTGCCCCAGCCGAGGAGCTCCGAGAGCGCCCGCCGCGCCGCGTGGAGCTCGGCCGCGGCGAGTTCCGGGTAGGCGCCGCGCTCCAGGAGGGCGAGGGCCTCCCGCACAGACCGCCCCGCCGCCTCCACCGCCTGCCGGTGCCGGAGCCTCGTAAGGGGTGCCTCCTGCTCCCGCGAGCCGGTACCCCACGCCTCCCGGCGAAATCTTCCCAGGAGCGCGTCGATCCCTTCCCCG
>JACRCS010000913.1 GCA_016218905.1 Deltaproteobacteria bacterium | reverse complement strand
TCCGAATCGGCTCCTGCGCGAACGCCTTCCAAGGCTGGAGAGGAGAGAGCCAGGCCCCCGCGGCACCGGCGCCTACGTTCCTGAGGAAACTCCGCCGCGTGATCTTCATGTCGATGTCGGCCTCTTCTGTCTTCTGACTACATATGACACGCGATGCAGTCGTTCGTCACACCCCGCTTGCGGTGGCAATCCATGCAGAAGTTCATGGTCAGCGCACGAAGGGGACGGGGCGGCGGCTTCGTCGTTGCGGCGATGGGCCCGTGGCACCCCGCGCACTCCAGCTTGCCGGCCACCACGTGCCGCCGGTGCGAGTAGTACACGTGATCGGGAACCTCGTAGAGCCGCTTCCAGAGCAGCGGCTTTCCGCTGGCGGCCGCCTTTCGTATCTTCTCCTCCTCCGGCGAAGAGGTGACGGGGTCCGTGTGGCATTCGAGGCACTTCTCGATCTTCGGCAGCCCTGCGAAGGTCTGTGTCGTCACGTACTCGTGGCACTCGACGCACGCCAACCCGTTGCCCTCCACATGGAGCTTGTGATTGAAGGCCACCGGCTGAGAGGTCGACGAGCCGAACCACCCGAAGAGGGCTGATGCCTGTCGGGCTCCGAGAACCAGAACCAGTAACGAAACCAAGGCAAGCCGTCTCGCCATGCGCTGGGCCCTCACGTGAAAAAACACCGTTTTCCTCTCGATCACCGTAGAACTGGCTCCGCCGGAGCCTTTGAGGCTGGTCTCTTCCAGAAAGACGCGAGATCTTCACATCCGACCGTACGCAATCAAACAGGGTTCTGCCTTGCGAGCAATCTAACCCGCCTTGGTCGGGTTTGCAAAGGACATTTTTTCCATTGAGATCAAGATCTGCTTCCCCAGGGGACCCTGGCGGGACGCACGGAACTCGCCGCTCAAAACCAGCGCGGTCTAGGGTAGCGCCGACAAGGCCGCAGTCCAGCGGGTGCACGCCCCGCCGCGCCAATTGCCCGATTCAGGAGCCTGTCCGCCACCCTCGGTCGCGAACTTGGACGAACCCCGAGGACGGGTCCGCTCCCCTCACGCACCCCACCCGACGACCGATGGGCGGCGGCCCACTGGGCAGCGGCGAGTACCGGTGCGGATGCAGGGGAAGACTCTTGGAGTTGAGTTTGCGGACGAGAACCTGGACGTCGACCCTGACCGGCTCCTCGAGGAGGGCGGACGCAGGACTCGGGCCTGCCCGCTTTGACCGGCGCTCGATGCCCGCCCCTCGGGCCCCTGGTGCGGCGCTACTGCGGACGTTGGCGCACCGCCGTTAGCGACGCACCCGGTCACCTGCTTGTGCTATGTTCCAGGAAGTCGCGGGCTTGCCTGACCTCCGCGCGGTCCACGGAGGACGCCCCGCAGTTATCCAGAAGCCTCGAGTAGAGCTGCCCGGCCTTGCGCGGGTCACCCGCCAGCTCAGCCGAGCGCGCCGCGCCGTAGAGGCCGTTCAATCGGTTGGGCGCCTCGCGCAGAGACGCTTCGTACTGGCCGAGCGCCTCTTTCGGCTGTCCCATCTCGAGGAGCATGTCGGCCAGTAACTCGCGCGCGGGCAGCACGGCCCCCGGCGTAACCGGGTGTTTGCCCACGCGGTCCTCGAGGTCCGCAGCAGTGCGGGCGAGGTTGACCGCCTCGTCCTTGCGACCCTCGGAATACGCGAGCCAAGCCGCCGCAGCCTGCCTCATGGAATCCACCTGTCCCGCCCAGTCGTAGGGGCCGGGAACGGATGACTCGACGAGCGCCGTGTGGATCTCTTCGAGCTTTGCGAGGGCCGCGCGAGCACGCTGCGGTTCTCCTGCGCGGGCAGAGCCCAGCGCCTGCGCGAAGTGCGATATCGCGGGCGCGTAGGCGAAACGCTCCCACGGGACATTCGCCGTCGGGGCCTCAAGGCTCTCGGCCTCGTCCCAGCGATGACGCTCGAGCGCAAAGCGCGCGGGAATCGCGGCCAGTGCGTAACCGGCCGCAAAGTTCGGATCGTCAAATGCCTTGGCAGCTGTCGCCTCTTGGAGCACTTGGCGTGCCTTCGCCTCGTCGCCCTTCTGCAGGTAGGCGTATTCCAGGTAATCGAGCGCATGCAGGGCGTCGAACGAAGCAGCCCCGGGGTGGGTCTTGGCGACCAGACGTCGGGCGGCCTCGGCGGAGGCAAGATTCGATTCGATCGATTCCGACCATAGCCCGAGCCGAGTGAAGATGTGCGACGGCATGTGCAGGGCGTGCGGCGAGGCGGGCGCGACTCTCGCATAGGTCCGGGCAGCCGGCAGCGCCAATGCGGCGAGAGGGGGATAATCATAGGCGTGGATGAGGTAGTGCACGACCCCCGGGTGCTCCGGCTCCTCCCGGAGGAGGCCAAGCAGGATCTCTGCGGCCTTCTTCTGATTCGTGTACGCGGCATCACCTGGCGGCGCGGTTGCAAGCAGCGCCAGCCCATAAAAGATCAACACCTCGTGGTCGCCCGGGTTGCGGCGCGTTAGGTCTTCCATCGCCGCCCTGTATGCGAGTGCTCGCGCCCGGTGATCCACCCGTTCGAAGTCGCGGTAGAAGGCTCCAATCGCCGCGATGTAGCCTACTTCCCGATCGGTCCTGGCGCCGACCGCGCTCGCCTTCTCCGCTGCGGCTCGCCCCGCGTTCAGGTCGGCCGCGGTGGGGGGAGCCCAGATCGGGTGGTAGTACGTCATGGCGATTCCCCAGGACGCCATCCCGCAGCGGGGATCCTGCTCGGCGACGGTCGCAAAGGCCATGCGCGCTTCTTCGTAGCCGAAAGAGTGAAGAAGGGCAACGCCTCGGGTGAATGTTGTCTGGGCCCCCGGCTCGCAGGAAACCGGGAAGTGGACAGTGCCCAGCGCCTCAGGCTCGCCCTGGTGTGCAGATGTCCGCACTGCTCCCGCGCCCACCAGGACGACGGCGCACAACGCCATCCGTGCAAATCTACGTCTTGCGTT
Source organism: Deltaproteobacteria bacterium (assembly GCA_016218905.1). The sequence goes on along the minus strand of JACRCS010000913.1, from coordinate 1,091 downwards.
CATGGCGACTCCTCTCCTCCCCCCTAATCCTGACCGCTACGGTAACCATGGGGCGGTGCCGCGCAACTGGAGGGGAGGGCAGGGACAAGACGAGGAGGAGGAGGAGAGGAGGAGGAGAGGAGGAGGGACAGGTCGATTCCGTCCTTCCTGAGGATCTCGGCGAGAGCTGCGAGAAGATCCAGCGATGCACTGAGGGTCTCGTCCGAGGACTTCCAGGCCGAGGCTCTTCCGCAAAATCCTCGTTGCCCCCTGGCCTGAAACACCGGGTCCGCCCGCGGAAGAGCCGGAAGGACCTCTTCGGAAGCCCGCAGGCGAAGTGCCCTTCGAAGAGCGGGGGCATCGCGCGACGAACGCCCGGCGCCGATCACCCCGCTGTCGGTGAAGGAGCGAAGGCGGCAGAGGAAGCCATTCCTCCCCCTGAGCGGGAGGCCCGCTCGCTACGGGAACGACTTCTTCAATTTCCCGTCACGCTCGTGGCAGTCGACGCACTTCTTGTCCTTGTGCGGGGAGTGGTCGAAGGGCTCCTTGACCTGGGCCGGCGGTGCCTGGGGAGCGGCCTGGGGAGCGGCCTGGGGAGCGATCTGGGGAGGGTCCGCGGCTCGCGCCGGCAGACGGCACAGGGAGAGAGCGAGGAGGGCGCCGGCAACGACCCAAACTGTCTTCTTCATCTTTGTCGAGCTCCACCGATCGATTCTTGTTCGAAGGGCCTTGTTCCCCAGTACCGCGCCCCGACGAAATGGGTACATCGCCAACAGCCTATCAAGAACCCGAGGCTCGGGCCAAGCATTTCAGGGCCGGGCCGGAGCCCGTCCCTCCTCCCCTTACCCCTTGAGGCAGGGGTTCCGGGCCGCACCCGTCTCGTCCAGGCGGCTCAGTTTCGTCTTCGCGGGCGCGTCCCTCAGGCGCTGGGGATCGGTCCGGGCCTCTTCTGCGATGGCCCGGCACGCCGCGATGAACTGGTCGATCGTCTCAAGCGACTCGGTCTCCGTGGGCTCGATCATCAGCGCGCCGTGCACGACGAGCGGGAAGTAGATGGTGGGGGGATGGAAGCCGTAGTCCATCAACCGCTTGGCCACGTCCAGGGTTGTGAC
>JACRCS010000907.1 GCA_016218905.1 Deltaproteobacteria bacterium | reverse complement strand
TGCGTCAGGGTGATCCGGTAGCGCTCGATGTCGGCGAGGATGCGCTCGGGCTCGAAGCTCCCGCGGTAGCAGACGACGGTCGCGCCCACCATCAGAGCGGGGCCGAGCATCGCGGCGTAGCCCCCGTTGTGGAAGAGGGGCATGGTGAGGTGCATCACGTCGGTGGGGCCCAGGTCCCCCTCCACCACCGCGCCCTCGATGCACCGGAGGAACATGTAGTGGGAGTAGACAACGCCCTTCGGCGCGCCCGTCGTCCCGCCCGTGTACATGATCATCGTGGGCGAGGATGGGTCGACCTTGACGTCGGGCGGCGTCTGCGGCTGCTCCGCGAGGATCCGCTCCAGGCGGTGGATTCCCTCGGGAGCGTCCTTCGAACGGATGACGACCCGCTGCGGGCGCGCCGTCGAGGACGCGAACGCCTCTTCCACGTCGGCCAGGAACTCGGGCTCGAGGAAGAGCACCCGTGCGTCGCTCCCGCTCAGGAGGACCGCGATCTCGGCGGGCGAGAAGCGCGCGTTGACCGGAACGAAGACGGCGCCGGCCTTGGCGATCGCCTGCGTGATCACGGCGAACTCCGGGCTGCTGAGGGCCAGGATGGCCACCCGGTCCCCGGCCGAGACCCCCTGGGAGACGAGCCAGTTGGCGACGGCGTTGGAGAGCCGGTCGAGCTCCAGGTACGTCAGCTTCTCTTCCCCCAGGATCAGCGCGGGCTTGTTCGGAAAGCGCCTCGCGTTGAACTTGGAGAGGTCTCCGATCACTCTCATCTGCAACCTCGCTGGCGAAGAGCCCACCCGGGAAAGACATTCCCGGGCGGGCCCTTCTGTGGTCGCGGGCGGGGCCCCTCGCCGGGGCGACAACCCCGGCTACCGTCGCGTCTTTCGTCGACGCGAACCCGCCCCTCGTTCGCTTCTCCTAGACGGACATGATGTGGATCGAGCACGCCCCGGTCTCGAGACCGATGGCGTTGCCCCCGAGCATTTGCGCGAGCCCGACCTTCGCGCCCGCGACCTGCCGCTTGCCGGCACGGCCCCGAAGGTGCTGGACGATCTCCCCCACGTTTCGTACGCCCGAGGCGCTGAGGGGGTGGCCGAGCGACTGCAGTCCGCCGCTCGGGTTGACCGGGACCCGGCCGCCGAGCGACGTGGCGCCCGACCGGAGGAGCGAGATCATCTCGCCGGGCTTGCAGAGTCCCAGGTCCTCGTAGTGCATGAGCTCCTCGGGGGCGAAGGCGTCGTGCACCTCGACCACGTTCAAGTCCTGGGGGCCGAGGCCGGCCATTTCGTACGCCTTGGCCGCCGCCTTCCGCTGTACCTCGAAGGTCGCCATCTCGGTCTTCTTGAAGTTGTAGTCCGCCGAGAGGAGCACCGAGGCGCGCACCCTCACCGGCTGGGTCGTGTAGCGGCGCGCCACGTCCATGGAGCACATGATGACCGCGGCGGCGCCGTCGGTGTTCGGGCAGCACTGGAAGACGGTGATCGGATCGCAGACCATGCGCGAACCGAGCACCTGCTCCACGGTCACTTCCTTCCCGTGCTGCGCGTACGGGTTCAGCGAGGCCGCATGGTGCGATTTGACCGCCACCTGCGCGAAGTCTTCCCTCGTCGCCCCGCGCGTCTCCATGAGGCGCCGGGCGTGCATGGCGAAGACGGCGGGCTGCGTCATGCCGAGCATCCCGTCCACATCGTCCTTCGCCGGCGGAATGAGCTTGCCGGCGATGGGGCTCGTGGTCATCGACTCGACGCCCACGGCAATGCCGATGTCGCAGTAGCCCGCGGCGATGTCCTTCCACAGGCCGCGAACGGCCGTGCCGCCCCCGGCGCAGGCGTTCTCCACGTTCGTGACCTCGATGTCCGTGATGCCGACGTCGCGCAGGATCGTCTGGCCGGTGATGAGGTCGACGAAGAGCCGCGAGGCGTAGGCTGCCTGGATCTCCTTGGGGGGAACTCCCGCGTCCTTGAGCGCGGCGCGCACCGCCTCCGCCCCCAGGTCGGAGATCGAACGCTCCGGGAATTTCCCGAATACCGTCTGTCCAAAGCCGATGATGGCGACTTCTCTCATAGCTTTCCCTTCCCCGCGTCTCAGGTTGCCGCGATGCGGTAGCCCACCACGTCCGTCTCGCCCTCCCGCCAGAGCACCGCGGGCACGAGACGCACGGGCAACCCCACCTTCAGCTCGGTGCCCTCGGCGATCGACGCGAAGACACTCAGACCCTCGGGCAGCTCGAGGGAGCCGAGGTTGAAAGGCGGCGGGAAATGCGGGATCGGCATGTGAACGGTGGTGTAGGTGTAGAGCTTCCCCGTACTGCTCAGCTTCAGGGGCTCGACCTCCTCGTGGCAGCAGTCGAGGCACGACTTCGCCGCGGGGTAGACGACGCGACCGCATGACTTGCATTTCGAACCGATGAGCCGGATCGAGTCACCTTCGATCTCGAAAAGCCCATCTTGGAAGTTCTGAGTCTGGCTCATGCTTTGTCTCCGATCCAATTGCGCGCTACATGTCACGAGCGATCAGCTCTTTCATGATCTCATTGGTTCCGCCGTAGATCTTCTGAACCCGAGCATCCAGATAGAGCTTCGCGATCGGGTACTCGGTCATGTAACCGTAGCCTCCGAAGAGCTGCAGACACTCGTCGATGACCTCGCACTGCTTCTGGGAGCACCACCACTTAGCCATGGCGGCGGTGGCGTTGTCGAGTTGCTCGCCCTGGACCAAGCGGCAGATCAAGTTGTCGATGAAGATTCGGGCGGCGTAGGCCTCGGTCTGGCACTCGGCCAGCTTGAACCGGGTATTCTGAAACTTCAGGAGAGGCTCGTTGAAGAGCTTCCTCTCCTTTGCGTACTGGATGGTGAGCTCGACGGCCTTCTCCATGGAGGCAACGGCCGTGAGCCCAATGGAGAGTCGCTCGTTGACGAAACAGTTCATCAGCTGAGCGAAGGCCTTTCCCTCTCCTCGACCGCCGACGATGTTCTCGGCCGGGACCCGCACGTCGTCCAGGAAGATCTCGCAGGTGTCGACCCCGGTCTGACCGATCTTGTCGAGGATGCGGCCGACCTTGTACCCGGGCGTCTTGGTGTCGACCATGAACATGGTCAGCCCCTTGGCGCCAGCCCCCCCGGTCCGGGCCACGACCAGGCACCAGTCCGCCAGGTGCCCGTGGGTGATGAAGGTCTTGCTCCCGTTGAGGACGTACTCGTCCCCTTCGCGCTTGGCCGTGGCCCGGATCGCCTTCACGTCCGTGCCCGCGTTGGGCTCGGTGATCGCCACGGCGAGCAGTCTCTCGCCCCGGGCGATCTCGGGCAGCCACTTCGCGTTCTGCTCGCGGCTCGCGGACACGTGCAGGAAGTGCGGAGCGTTGAGGCTGCCCGGCACGAAGCCGAAGCTCGTGTCCACGATCTTGACCTGCTCTTCGATCATGACGGCTTCGTGCGCGAACGTTCCGCCGCTTCCGCCGAACTCCTCGGGGATGCTGGCGCAGACGAGCCCCAGCTCCCCCGCCTTCAGCCACACCTCCCGGTCGACCTTCTTCTCTTTGCGCCAGCGCTCGGAGTGGGGAGCGACCTCGTTGGCGTAGAAGCGGCGCGCGGTCTCACGAAAGATCTCGAGCTCTTCGTTCATCCAGGGTGATCTGTACGGCTTCATTCCTGATTCTCCCTGCGAAGGGCCCGGTCACTTCGAGTGAGGGCTCAAGATCAGTCCGGCGTCAAAACGGTAGTCTCTCGCGTTGTGCAGCGGGTTGCGCACGATCTCCTCGACGCACATCGCGAACTCGTCCGTGCGCCCCATGCGCTTGGGGAAGAGAGATTGCCGGATGAGGTCGTCCTTCACCGCGGGGGGGACCTGCTCGTAGAGCGGAGTGTCGAACATGCCGAGCGAGACCGACATCACGCGCACGCCGTGGGCGGCGAACTCGCGGGCGAGCGGCATGTTGAGCCCGACGAGCCCGGCCTTGGCGGCGCTGTAAGCGGCCTGGCCGATCTGCCCTTCGTAGGCCGCCCCGGACGAGACGTTGACGATGACGCCCCGCTCGCCGTCGGCGTTGGGCGCGTTCTTTACCATCTCGGCGATGCCCGCGCGGATTACGTTCACGGGACCGAAGAGGTTGATCTGGATCGCGCGCACGAACTTCTTCATGTCCATCGGGCCGTCCCGGCCGAGGATCTTCCCGGGAGCCCCGATGGCGGCCGCGTTCACGATCACGTTGATGCCGCCGAACTTCGCCACGCCGGCCTTCACCGCCGCCTCGACCGCCTCGGTGTCCGAGACGTCGGTCTTCACGAAGAGCACCTTGTCGGCGCCCAGCTCGGCCACGATCCGGTTCGCCCTCTCCTCGTTCAGGTCGAGGATCACGGCGCCCTTGGCTCCTTTGCCGAGGAAGTAGCGCACCGTGCCTTCGCCGCACCCAGACGCCCCACCGGTAACCAACGCGACAACTTGCTTCAGGTCCATGGTCTTCTCCTCTCTCAGAAAGAGGTGCTCAATGGATCAGGCACCCTTGAAGGCCGGCGGCCGCCTCTCGGCGAGCGCCTTCATCCCCTCCTGCTTGTCCGCCGTGAACGACAGCGCCAGGGCCGCAAACATCTCGACCGCGAGGCCCGAGCGCGTGTCGCTGTTGGCGGCCGACCGCGTGACGCGCTTGATCGCTGCAATCGATAGCGGCGGGCGCTCCCGCGCCATCACGCCGGCGATCCGCAGCGCCTCGCTTTCGAGCTGGTCCGGCTCCACCACCCAGTTGACGACGCCCAGGGCGTGAGCCTCCCGGGCGGTGATCGGCTCGCCCAGGATCAGGATCTCCAGCGCCTTGCCGATCCCGACCATCTTCGGGAGCCGAGTGCAGCCGCCTGCTCCGGGCACGAGGCCGATCTTCGCTTCCGGCAGGCCGAGCTTCGCTTCACTGGAGGCGATCCTCATGTCGCACGCGAGGGCGAGCTCGAAGCCCCCTCCCAAAGCGATTCCGTTGATCGCTCCGAGGATCGGCTTGTCGAAGCTCTCCATGCGGACGAAGAGCTCGTGGGTGCGATTGGTGAAGGTCGTCATGGCGGCGATGGTGTTCATCGTCTGGACCTCCGCCACGTCGGCCCCCGCGCAGAACGCCTTGCCCTGCCCGGTGAGCACCAGAGCGCCCACGTCGGCGGCCTCGGCCTCGTCGAGCACCTGGTTCATCTCAGCGAAGAACCGCGAGCTCATGGCGTTGAGCTGCTTGGGGCGCGTCATGGTCACGACACCGACGCGGTCTCTCACCTCGTAGCTCAGGGTCTCTTTCTGCATACGCGTCTCCTCGGCGTTGCGATGCCGACCCTCTGCGCGGCATCGATGCTGGTGCTTATTCCACCATCCGTTGGATTGATTGTCAATACCCATCTTCCGGTTTTTGAAAGCCGTTTGCAAGCTCGAGTCGGGGAAAGAGTAGGCGAGGACCGCCGGTGCGTACGTGCAAATCAGCACATGTCCCTAGCCCTCAGGTACTCTTCTGTTCTCCTGCTCCAAGCCAAGAGCCAATGTTTGATTTCGTGAGTGCTCGGCGAATTGCCGGCTCGAGCGGAAGCGAGCGGGCAGTGCGACGGTCCACCGCCCTCCTCCGGGCCCGCCGCGAAGCTGCTGACCTGATGAGCACGACTGCGGCGGAAGTAGGGTTCTCCGTGCCGGGAACGCTACTCACCGGTTGGTGCGCGTCCGCGGTCAGATATCGAACTCCTTCCGCTCGTTCCAGCTCCGGCGAAGCCCGGGACTGATGAGGAATTTCCGAACTCCGGTGCGCCGCTTGGGGAGTTCCGACTGCCTTCGCAAGAGGGGGGAGTGCAATCGCCGGGCCACAGCTTCAAGGTACCGTTTGCGCGCGGAATCAAGGGAGTTTTAGGGTGCCGTCGGCAGGCTCACTGTCGTTTTGACATAGGGGATTCAATTCGACACAATTGGCGGGTCGAGACGGCTGAGGTCAGACGCGCACGGTCGACGGGGAGTGCCTGGCTCTCGAGCCTCTTGTGGAGCGTCGTGCTGGGCGGCACCCGACGGCGTGGCCGGCCTTCCCTGGGACGCTCCTGAGCGCGGAGGGGGGAATCGGCTGCTTCGAGGGGACGATCAGGAATGTGGTTTCCGGTTCTCAGTCTGGGGGGGAGAACAAAGTGTTTTCGCGCCGAGGCGGAAGTTGCCCTAACCTATTACGGCCGGGGTCCTGCTTCCATTCCCAGGTCATGACTACACCAAGACGCCATTGCTTACGGCGAACAGGTCGCTGATTAGCACTTCGTAATCCAGTTTCCTGCCTATTGCTTTTTCGCGGTCAGCCAATCTGTCCCTGTGGAATCCTACTATATCCTCAGTGAAGGGCAGGTTGCCGAACTCCAAATACCGCATTGCGCCTTCCTTGTCTTTGATCGACATTACCTTGCGCGGGCTGCCCAAGTTTGTGGAAAAGGGATTATCCAGTACGCCTGACTTGACGGCGGCGATTGTGCCTACTACGACGTCACCCCGACCAAATTCAAGTATCTTGTCCACTATGCATCTCACTTCCAAATCGACCATCCCGGCCTCCAACTCGAGCGCGTTCCCATCCACTGCGATCTTCTGGGTCTCGAGAAAACGCTCCATGGCCTTCGCGGTTCTGAAGGTATAGGCAGTATCCTCCTTTGTCGGGATCCCCTTCGCCTCGGCCACGGTCCGGATGTCGTTTGCTTGTGCCCCGCACAGCTTCGCCATGAGCGTATTCATGAAAACAACCCCGAAGGCCGCCCCGGCCTCTACAGGGTATTGTACCAATGAAAAAGTAACTACGAGGAAAAGCTCGACGCCGGGATATCCATGGCGCGTCAAGTATTCTCTGGTCAACCTCTCCAAGACTCGCGCGCTAGAAACATCCTGAGCTAAGTTCCCGTGGGTTGCAAGTTTCAGACTGATATTCTTTACGCCCTGTTCGGCCATCATCAGGACCTGAACTATCATTGCCGCGATCTGTAGGCTTGGAGAAATCCCAGCACCGTACAGCCCTTGGCATGATGCACAGATAGGCACTCCGCGCTCTTCGTAGTAGCCCAGCAGCCTATGGGTATAGCGATGCGTGGCGATAGAAGTCTCGATGGACACCGTCGCGTTCTGGTGCCAAAAAGCCATCAGTGCGTCCGCTGCACCAGCGGTATGGCCGCCGGCGAAGCCTATCTCGTCGATCAGCCGCGGATCCCCGGCGTCGTACCTCATAGATATCGGGGAGTCTACCGCGGCTATGACCCTCCTGAATCCACTCACTCCGTGGTTGACGAGAGGCAGCCCATTGAGGACGGACTTGCCTCTCTTCACGCTCTCGGCGAGACCTCGCTCTGCTTCGGCGTAATCGTTCTGTCTCGAATGGCTGTCCGGCGACGTCCCCAGAATATCCGCAAGACCCTCCCTTTCTACGTAGGTGAGAAGCTCGATCTGTTCCTCGATCGTCGCCTTGCCCATACCCGTGATCGCGTAGATCTGGCCACTTTCCTTTGCTTGCCTCATTTTGTGGACCCAATTCTTATGGGGAGGCAGACTCTTGTGGAAAGCGATTGCCTCTTCCAGATCGACGCTCCTGCCGGTCGGCCACTGCGCGAGCACCTCTTCCCGTTCCTTGAAGAATTCCGCCTCGGTCAGCTTCCGGTTCCTGATCGTCATTGCCGCCTCCGAGCCGAAATATCCGCCTTCAGATCCTCCAGAGCGCGTGCAGGCGACGTTCTCGGCGGATAAACCCTGTCGATGCCCATGCTCCTGAACTTACTCTCGACTCCTTCCCAGGGCATCTCGCCTACGACCAGGTAGCCTCCGAGATAGAGCAGTAGGTCGCTCCGGCCCGCCTCGACGCACCTTTCCCGGAGCCCGGGGATGAGCCTCTCGGCATGGCCGCTCAACGAGGAGATCAGAACGGCGTCGGCGTTGCTCTCAATGGCGGCTTCCACGAACTCCTTTTGAGAGACTTGCGTTCCAAGCGGCACTACCCTGAAGCCCGCCTGCCCCAACGCGTACTCCAGGATTCGTACACCGACGACGTGGACGTCGTCGCCGATCACGCCCGTGATCACCGTGCCGTCAAAACCAGCCACTGCGCTCATCTACCGACCTTCCTTCAGCTACGTTCGGAGTTTCGAGCAAGGCCCGGGCTGTTAGCGCTGCCGTTCGTGGGTCTCACTCTTACGCGCACAGTAAGGGAGGCCCAGAAGCAATCCGACAGCTAGAGGAGTGAAACGCCGCCACCTCTACGAGTGCAGCCACTCCCCAGTGGCCAGTGCGCGTATATCCGAAACCACGAGGTCATAGTCCGCCTTCCTCTGGAGAACCTTCTCCCTCTCGGCAACCTTCTCGCGATGAAACTCTTTGATCTCTCCGGTGAAAGGAAGATTCCCGCAGTTCAGGTAGCGCACTGCCCCGTGAACGTCTTTGACCCCCATGACTTCCGCGCGTACGCGCGGATTGTTTGCGACGGGGTTATCCAGGACCCCGTATTCATATGCCTTCACGGCGCCGATCGCTGGATCGCCGTCGCCCAATTCCAGTACTTTCTCGATGATCGCTCGCGCCTCTCTCTCCTCCATCTCCGCTTCGGCCTTGACTTCCTTGCTATTCACGAAGTCGAGCGAGGGAGTCTTAAGGATTCTATACATCATTCGTGCTGCCCTGAGACTCCGGGCCTGATTCTCCTTCGTCGGGATTCCACTGGTTTCGTCAAAGGTCTTAACCTGACACAGTTGCGCGCCGCTCAAGGCTGATACGATCGGGGCATATAGTACCTCGGAAAAGGCCTGGTCGAAGTCCAGGGGATACTGCCCCCCCAAATTGCCGTTCTCCATGAACAGTTCGACGGAGTCAAAACCGAAACGGTCTAGGTATTCGCGCGCAAGTTTTTGATTCGTGACGCTCGAGGCGACGTCCTGAACGAGGTTGCCGTGGGAAATCGTGAATAGAATATGGTACCGAGGCCCTTGGGCCGCGGTTAACAGCGCGCCGAGCACGCGCCCCGCCGTCCCGAGACTCGGAGGCGCGACACCAGGTGCATTGTCGCCGCCCGCGCCGGCAGGTACGGTGACGGCGATCGGCGCGCCCCTCTCCTGATAGTACGCGACCAGTCTGCAACGGTACTGGTCATGAGCCATGATCTCTTCGAGACACGCAGTCTTCGTGTAGGTTTCAAAGACGACGAAGGCGTTGGCGACGAGCTTCGTATAGCCGGAAGCGCATCCGATCTCGGCTGCCAGCCGCGAGTCCACCGCGGGCCCCGAGGCCGTCGCCGGCCGGTCGATCGCTTCGATCAACTGCCTGTTACCCACAACGCCGTAGTTTACGATTGGGAAGCCGTTGAGCAGGTTCTTGCCCGTTTTCTCACATTCCTGGATCGTGGCTTCGGCCTGTTTGAAGCGGCATGTTCTCGTAAGGCTGTCGTAGTGCGAGTGGAGAAGGTCGCTCTCTCCAACATCTTGCAGATACAGCAGTAATTCGGTTTGTTGGCTTAGAGTAGTCACGCCGGATAGGTTGTTGAACAATGCTCTTCCCGAGCCTTTAGCCTCCTTCAGTTGGTGCACCAGCTGCTTGTGCTTCGGCAAGCTCCGTTGATACCCAACTGCCTCTTCCAAGTCTACGTCGCACCCGGTTGGCCACATGGCCAAGACCTCTTTCCTCTGAGTCAGGAAGAGGTCCTCATCGATCTTCCGGTTCCGAATTCTCACCGAAGGTCCTCCGTCAATCGAACGGTGCTGCCCCTCCTTACTGCATCAATACGTTAGGAAGGTAGGTTACCAAGCTCGGGAAGATAAATAACAGCACAAGGCACGCCACGAGACTCAAGAGAAAGGGAGCGGCCCCTCTATATACAAGGCCCATAGACTCCCCCGTGATGCCCTTGACGATGAACACAGCCACTGCAACGGGCGGCACGAGCACTCCGATCCCGATCGTGACGGCGAGAACGATGCAAAACCAGATGGGATCAAACCCGAGCTTTATCACAGACGGGTAGAAGATGGGTGTCGCCAAAACCATAAAAGCGACGTCGTCGAGCACCGAGCCGCCCAACAGATAAATGCCGATGATCACGCACATCGTTACTTCCGGCGGGAGCGGAAGGCTGACTACCCAGTCAGACATCAACATCGGAATCTTCGTGACCGCGATGAATCGTCCGAGTATGAACGAGCCGGCAATGAGCAGACTGACCATACAGGCTATTCCCAAAGATTCTTTCACTGACTTCCACAAGCCGCTCAGATCCAGTTTTCTCTTACCCAGGACGAGGCAGATCACAGCCGCAGTACCGGCGCTTCCGGCCTCCGTCGGAGTGAAGAGCCCGAAGATCAGACCTCCCACGGCAATCACGAAGATGACGAGTGGCGCGACGATTTCGGGAAGGCCGGACATGCGCTCGCGCCATCCACAGCGCGGAGCTACGGGCCCAAGCACCGGGTTGAGCTTGCACCAACCGAAGATCACGGCGATGAAGAGCGTTGCGACGATTGCCCCAGGCACGATTCCGGCCAAGAACAACTTGCCGATCGACTGTTGCGTCAGCATACCCAGAACTATTAGAATCGCTGCCGGCGGAATTAGATTGCCAAGAGCTCCTACACTTGCGGCCACACCGGTCGAGAGCTTTCTATTGTAACCAAGCTTGTCCATTTCCGGAACAGCGACACTCGCGAACGTCGCGGACGTCGCAATAGCAGAACCGCACATTGCCTTAAACAAAGCCGCTCCTACGACTGTTGCGATGGCCAGACCGCCTGGAATGTGGCCGAGGAACTTCCTTGCACTCTTGTACAACTGATCTGCAATGCCGGAGTTGAAAGCGAGCTGTCCCATCAGAATAAAGAGGGGAAGGACTGTAAACGTGTAAGAAGCGAACGCATCGTAAAACTCTTTCGCCATAAGATTGAAGGCGGCTTCGGGCGAGCGGAGGTAGGCAAAGCCGAGGAACCCGGTTGCTACCATTGCGAAGCCCAGTTCGAGCCCGCATACCGAAAGGAGAACCAGTACGCCAAGACCGAGGACGCCGATTGCCATCTCACCCATGACGTGTCTCCCGGGACCTCACGAGACTTAAGAGTTCGTCCAACACGACCAGGCACTCGCCTAGAAAGGCCCCCCCCATGGCCCAGACCAGGGGGTGCAAAGGGAACTGCAGAATGGACGATACTTCCCCGCTCACTCGGATGTCTTTGCCCATCTGGACGAAGGCCCAACTGAGCGCAAGAAGCAGCGCGATGGCTATAACTCTGGACACGGCGTGAAGGACTGTCTTGCAGCTATGTGAGACTCGTTCAAGAAGCAGGTCGATAATGACGTGCTTCTTCTCTTTTGAAGACATCGGAAGGGCAAAGGCGATTACGAGACCGCCGGCAGCGGATACCAGTTCGAAAGTGCCGACAATCGGCGTCCCAAAGGACCTTCCCACAATGTCGCCTATGGTCAAGACTATTACGCAAAGCAAGATTATGCCTGATATCGTTTGCAGCCCTTTGCTCAACCGAGTCGTCACCGGGCATAACAAGGACTTCATTGCCTAGCTCCGCTCGCCTGCGCGTGGAGGTTCTTGACGTACTCCTGGCAGAAGGCCAGGGCTTCTTTCGCAGGAAGACCCATCGCTGTCTTGTCTTTGACGTACTTATCATAGAGGGGTCCGATCGCGCTTAGGGCTTTGGCTTGCTCGGCTGCAGGCAGTCTGACGATCTCGACCCCCTTCTTCATGGCGTACTGTTTGGCGTGCTGCTCCTGGTCGTCCCACGCTCGGGACACCTTCTCGGTGTATTCGTCTGCGGTTTTCTGGATGATAGTCTGGATGTCCGGTGGGAGCGAATTCCACTTGGCTTTATTCATGACCACGAAGCCGGTAACGCCGTTCGCAGTTGAGTAGTTTTCGACGGAGTATTTGACTACGTCCGCCAGGTTCCTGTTTTCCAATGGCTCGTACGCCGACATCACTGCCTGGATGATGCCCTTCCGCATCGCATCGTAGGAATCGCCCATGGACATCGCCACCGGTACCGCACCGAGGGCGGAGACAATGTCTGCGACCGTGCCGCCCCCAACTCGTGTCTTCAGGCCCCTGAGATCTGTAAAAGACCTGACCGGCTTCGATGTTTGGAGCATTGCCGGGGGCTGCCCCATGATAAGCAGCACCTTGACATCGTTGAGCTCCTTGGGTTGAAATTTCTTAAGGAAAGCGTTTCCTAATTTAGTCGCCTCCGTTGAACTCTTCAAGCCGAGAGGCAGGTCTAGCACCTCCATCAAAGGGAATCTGCCTCGATTGAATACGAACGCTCCGTGGCCGATGTCAGCGATCCCCTTGACGACGGCATCATAAGTCTGCGGCACGGAGGTAAGCGTACCTTCTGGATAGATGGTTATCTTGACCCGGCCGGCGGACCGTTCCCCTATGACGTCACCCATCTCGGCAAGTGTCTTGAACACTGGCGCCGTTGACTGAAATACTGAACTGAATTCCAAACCTATCGGCTTTTCGGCGGCAAACAGCGCTTGCTGGAAACAGAGAGAGAAGAGAAGAATCATTTGCAGGCTTATGGATTTCTTGCCCATGGTACGTCCTCCGTCTGTTGGCGCGTGTTGACCGGGTTCGTCATCCACCGGAAACGGCCCCGCGAGTACGCCGTTGGAATATGCCCAGAGCTTGGGGCTGGAATGACAACTCTCCCCTTCGCGTGCCGCCAAAGGACACACTTCGTTTGATCCCGCTGCTCGTCTGGATCGTCCTACGGCTTGCAATCGCCGGGCCAGCGGCCGGGACGGGCGCCTGGGCGTGAAATCAACCTCTCCTTGAGATTGCGTTTGGAAAGTTAGTGTCGTTTTGATATAGCTGGTTCAATTCGACATAATCCGACGGGTGCGGAGAGGGCAAACGTGAAGGCAACTGACCTGGACCTGAGGGAGCTTCTTTCCTTTGAACCCAAAGGCGGCGTCATTCGGTTCGGGGGGGAAAGGGCGATCCTCCTCGACGCCGTAGCCCTCGGGTTGCTCCGGAAGGAGCTGATCGAAACGCTGGGCAGCACCGCGGCGCGGGGCATCCTCACCCGGTTCGGCTACGCACACGGGTGGAGGACCGCAGAGAACCTGCACACGGCGTTTCCCTGGGACTCGGAGCTCGAGTGGCGCCTCGCCGGAGGACGCCTTCACATGCTGCAGGGGATGGTGGCGCTCGACATGCCGGTGCGGCGGGAGAGCCACGGCCCTCCCGTCGTCCAGAAGGTCTGGCGGGACTCCTACGAAGCTGAGCAGCACCTCCTCCACCTCGGCCCGGCGGAGGAGCCGGTCTGCTGGACCCTGGCGGGCTTTGCGAGCGGCTACCTCTCGTTCTGCGAGGGCCGGGAGGTCTACTGTCTGGAGGACCGCTGCCGCGGAAAAGGCGATGCGGAGTGCCACCTGCTGGCGCGGGCGAAAGACGACTGGGGGCCCGAGATCGAGCCTCACCTGCCCTTCTACCGCAAGGAGTCCCTCGACGCCACGCTCGAGAGCCTGACCGAGGCGCTCCACCACACCGAGAAACGCCTGCGCGCCCATCAGGAGGAGATCGCGCGCCTGACGGGGCTTGCCGACGACCCGTTGGGCCTGGTGGGGCGAAGCGAAGCGATGGCGCGCGTCCTCGCTCTCGCGCGCCGCATCGCGAGAGTCGAATCTGCGGTGATCGTCACCGGAGAAAGCGGCGTCGGAAAGGAGCGGGTAGCCCAGCTCATCCATGACGAGTCCTCCCGGGCCGGCCGTCCCTTCGTCGCCGTCAACTGCGGGGCGATCACCGAGAGCCTGCTCGAGAGCGAGCTCTTCGGCCACGCAAAGGGAGCGTTTACGGGGGCCGACAAGGAACGCCCGGGGCTCTTTGAGGCGGCCAGCGGAGGCACGCTCTTCTTGGACGAGATCGGTGAGCTCTCCCTCGGAATGCAGGTGAAGCTGTTGCGAGCGCTCCAGGAGAAGGCCGTGCGACGGGTCGGCGAGAATCGCTCCCGTCCGGTGGATATCCGCGTGATCACCGCGACCAATCGGGAGCTCGCGGCGGAGGTGGAGGGGGGGCGCTTTCGCGAGGACCTCTACTACCGGCTCCGCGTGATCGAGCTCCGCATCCCTCCGCTGAGAGAGCGGCCGGAAGACATCCTCGCGCTCGCGAGGTTGTTCCTCAGCGAGATCAGCCGGCAGATGGGGCGAGAGGTGACGAGCTTCACCCCGCGGGCGGCGGACCAGCTCCTGCGGTGCGAGTGGCGGGGCAACGTTCGGGAGCTTCGGAACGCGGTCGAGTACGCGGTCGCCCTGTGCAACGGGAACCGCATCGACCTCGAGGACCTTCCCGAGTACCTCCGGGGAGCCCTGCCGAAGCCCGCCGTCTTCGGGCCCATCCGACAGCTCAAGGAGATCGAGCGGGACTACATCCTCTCGGCGATCGAGGCCTCAGGGGGAAACAAGTCGCGCGCCGCGGCCGCGCTCGGCCTGGGTGCGTGCACCCTGTTCCGAAAACTGAAGGAGTACGAGAGTGAGGGTAGCCAGGGCTCGCGAGGCCGAGCTCGCCGGTAATCGGCTCGGCCCGCGGGCAGCTCTCTGCGCCGACTAGTACACGCCTTGTGCGGTCTTCTCGGCGGCGACGTAACGGTCGGCGCAGACCGGCCTCGGCGCGAGCCCATCGATGAAGAGTCTCAGGAACGCGTCCCCGACCCCGGCGGGCAGCAGCTGTTTGTTCGGCTGGTACCAGCGGGCGACCCAGTTGAAGGCGCCGAAGAGCATGGCGGAGGCGAGGCGCGGGTCGCACCGCACGATCGAACCGCCTGCGATGCCCTCCCGAATCAGGTCGGTGACCGCTTTGTCGAGCCGCCGCATCTCGTTCTTGATTTCGTGGGCGGTCTTCCTGCTGAGGGGCTGGGGACCGATCAGGCAGAGGCATCTTCCGAAGTCGGTGGTCTGCACCTCGATGAGGGCCATAAAGAACCGCCGCAGCCTCTCGATCGGAGGTTCCGCTCCGCTTTCGAGTTGTTTCAGGGCATCTGCGAGCTGATCGAGGGTGATCATCAGGATCTTGTGCAGAATCTCTTCTTTGTTGCTCACGTAATGATAGAGCGTCGTCTTGTGCATCTGCACTTTTTGGGCGATGTCGTCCAACGACGTGCTCTCGTAGCCGTGCTCGTTGAAGGTCTTCGCTCCGGTATGGAGGATCAGGGACAACTTGTTATCGAACCTGTCCCCCTTTCGAGGTCCCCGGCGAGAGATCGCGTCTACCATCGGTTGAGTCTTGCGATTAGGCATTGCTCCCTCGTCCATTTGGCAACTGAGTTCAGCCCGCGGAGGCTGTACAGCCGGGTGCCTAAACTGCTGGACCGGCGGCCGAGCCCGCCCTTCGCGCCCCCTGTGGTCGCCCGAGCTCAAGCGCTCGAGCGAGCTCTCGTGGGCCTCACGCGAAGAATATCACGACTCGGCCCTTCGGTGCATTGGCACCCGGCACGCGCCGCGAGGGGAGATCCCTCGCCGAGAGCCCGTTACTGCACGTTCGGGCCGGCTCGGCCGACGGCGATCACCGCTTGATCCAGAAGTCGGCGAGATCCTGCCCGACATAGTTCGTCGGCGCCGCCACGTAACCCTGCATCTCCGAGGAAACGACGGTGGTGCGCCGGCCCCAGAAGAAGGGGATGCAGTAGCCCTGATTCAGGATGTACGCTTCCAGCTCTCGAATCAGGGCGAGGCGTTTCTTCGGGTCCAAGGTTCGGGACTGAAGATCATAGAGCTCATCGAGCTTCTTGTCGGAAGCCTTGACCAGGTTCGCAGGGTTCTTATCCGCCGAGACGAAGATGGACCATTTCACGGTTGGGTCGTCCAGATAGTCGGGAAGGACGTCGAGGGTCAGGTCGTAGTCGCCGGCCTTTCGGCGCCCGAAGTACTGGGGATCCTCCGGCGCCTCGTGAACCACGGTGACGCCGATCTGCCGCAGCTGGTCCATGAGAAACACTCCCAGGAACGGCCACGACTTCCGGTTGAGGAACGTAAGTTTCAGATCCTTGTGCCCGGACTCGGCCAGGAGTCGCCGGGCTTCGGCCCTCGCGGCCTCGATGTTCCGCCCAAAGCCGGGCAGCCGCGTCAGCTCGGCCTCGCTCGCCGCAAACTGGGAGCCGGGCCGAGCGAGACCTCCGACCCCGCTCAGGGTGGAAGAGCGCTCGAGGGCCTTGGAACCCTCCCAATGATCCATCGCCAGCGCCAGCGCGCGGCGCACGCGGGGATCGTTGAGGCCGGGCCTCTGCGTGTTGACCGCCGCGTAGAAGAGAGTGGAGATGGCCGGGTTCGCCTCGAAGATCTGGACCTTGTTGCCCCGCGCGGCGACGATGCGCTCCGCCTCGGCCCGACTCACGCCCCGGAAGTCCGTCATCACCTGACCGGCGGCCAGCGCGTTCACGGTCGCGGGCGGCGTGAGGGAGAGGGCCTTGAACCCGTCCAGGTACGGCAAACCCGGACGAAAGTATTCCGCGAAACGCTCGCCCACCCACTCCGCTCCGGGGGTGTGGCGCACGAATCTAAACGGCCCCGATCCCATCACCTTCTTCGCCGGATACGACGGATCCTGTTGCAGCAGCTTCTCCGAATAGATGCAGCCGTAGGGCTGGGCGAAGATCGCCAGCATTGCGGCGTTGGTATTCGACAGATGGAAGACGACCGTGCGTGGGTCCGGCGTTTCGATGGAAGCGATGTCGCTGAGGAGCTCCTTTCGGACCGAGACGACGCCCGGCGGCGGGTTCCGCATCCGCTCATAGCTCGCCCGAACGTCGGCCGAGGTGAGCGGTGAACCGTCGTGAAACTTGATCCCTGGGCGCAGCTTGAAACGGTAGACGAGGCCGTCGCGCGAGACTTCCCAGGATTCCGCCACGTCGCCCACGATCTTCGGATAGGCGGCTGGATCGATTTGCAGCAGCGTCGAGTAGTGGGGCGCGACCCGGAACATGACGGTCAGGGACGCGGCCGCGTGGCAGTCGTAGGTCGTGGGCTCTCCCATCGAGACCGCGTACACCAGCGTCCCGCCCCGCTGCGGCTCGGAGAACGCGGGCTCCGCCCCGCCGAAGAATGCCGCCCAAAGCGTAAGGACCACCGCCGGGAACCATGTTCTCGCGTTCATCGAGTTCCTCCTCTTCGTGCCAGAGCTCTGGCCGGTTGCTCTTCTCGTCCCGCGCGTCCTCCCCACGCGCAGCTTTCTGTAGGAAGCTTCATCTCCGGAACTTGGGGTCGAGCGCGTCGCGCAGCGCATCGCCCAACAGGCTGAACGCGAACACCGTCAAGCTGATCGACAAGCCCGGGAAGAACACGGTCCACGGCGCCTGGGAGAAAGTCTGCACCGCGATGCCGGAGAGCATCAGCCCCCAAGCCGGCGTCGGATCCGTCACGCCCACGCCGAGGTAAGAGAGCGAAGCCTCCAGCAGGATCGTCTGAGCCGTAAAGGCGGAGACGAGAACGAGCCACGGTGCGAGCAGGTTCGGCGCCATGTGGACGAGAATGATCCGGGAGTGGGAGTAGCCGGCGGCTCGCGCGGCGTCCACGTAGGGTGCCGACCGCACGGTCAGCGCCGCGGCACGGATGACCCGCGCCGTCCTCGGCGCGTACGGAATCGCCAGGGCGAGGAGGAGGTTGACGTCGATACCGAGGACCTCGTGGCGGCCCAGGACCGCGGCCACGATCAGCGCGAGGACGATCACCGGCAGGGAGAGCACGATCTCGACCAGCCGCTGGAGGAGGACGTCGATCCGCCCGCCGAAGTAGGCGGAGGTGAGGCCCAGCAGGCCGCCGGAAACCGTGCCCAGCAGCGACGAGCAGATGCCGAGGACGAGCGCGGTGCGGGCGCCGTGGATGAGACGCGAAAAGATGTCGCGCCCGAACTCGTCGGTCCCGGCCCAATGGGCGCGGTCCGGCGCCTGAAAGAGCTTGGTGAAGTCGGTCGCCAGCGGGTCGAAGGGCGCCACCCAGGGGGCGAAGATTCCCGCACACAAAACCAGAAAGATGAGCGCCAAGCTCAGGACGCCGAGGGGTTGCTGGCGGGCGAACCGCCAGGCTCCCTCGATCCACTCCGGGCGCCCTAGTTCGCGCCCGCCGGGAAAGGTCTCGGTCCGTGTCTCAGTCACGTCAGCTTCTCGCTTCAGCGCAGTCGCACCCTGGGGTCGAGCGCCGCGTAGAGCAGGTCCGTCACGAAGTTCACCGCGATGAAGAAGAGCGAAAAGAGCATCACCAGCCCCTGAATGAGGGTGTAGTCGTTGTGACTGACGGCCTGGATGAGGAGCCGGCCGATCCCGTTCAGGTTGAAGACCTGCTCCGTGACGACGAGACCGCCGAGAAGAAACGCGAACTCCAGCCCGACCACGGTGACGGCGGGCAGGAGGGCGTTGCCGAGGGCGTGCCGGACGACCACGACCCGCTCCCGCACGCCCTTCGATCTCGCGGTCCGGATGTAATCCTCGTGGAGCACCTCGAGCAGGGAGGACCGCAGCATGCGGGCGACCATGGCCGATAGACGAGTCCCGACGACCAGGGCCGGCCAGATGAGCTGACCCAGATTGCCCGCGGGATCCTTCCAGAGGGAGACGCTCTCGATGGAAGGAAGCCACCCGAAGGCGAGGAGCAGGCAGAGCAAGAGCACCATACCGAGCCAGAAGGGCGGGACGGACAGGCCCGTCACGGTGAGCACCCGGATGAGCTGGTCCAGCCACCTGCCGTGGGTGAGCGCAGCGGACACGCCCAGGGGCACCGCCAGGACGAGTCCGATGAGCGTGGCCATCACCGCCACCTGCAGGGTGACGCTCAAGCGACCTCCGATCTCCTCGGCCACGGGACGATCCGTCCACATGGAGCGACCCAGCTCGAGCCGGGCCAACCCGCTCATCCAGTCGGCAAACTGGACGGGGAGGGGGCGGTCCAACCCGAGACGCGCCCGTTCCCGATCGAGGACGTCCTCCGAGACGGCCCCGCCTTCGGCCCGGAACTTCGCTTCCACGACGTCGCCGGGCAGGACCCGCAGCAGGAGGAAGATGAGCGTCGCGACCCCCACCAGCGTGATCACGAGCTGCAGCAGTTTCGAGACCAGGTAACGAATCATGGCGCCTCCCGTTCAGGCCCGAAAACAGGCGACATGGCGACCGGCCCCCACTTGGCGCAGCTGCGGCGGGGCGTGGCTGCACTCCTCCTGGGCCATCGAGCAACGCGGCTGGAAGGCGCACCCGGGAGGGGGGGAGAAGGGGCTCGGCGGCTCGCCTCGGATCGGGACGGGACCCCGGGCCCTCTCCTTCGTCGGATCGGGAATCGGCGCCGCCTGCAGCAGCGCTCGGGTATAGGGGTGCAGGGGATCCCTGTAGAGGCTCTCGCAGTCCGCCATTTCGACGACCCGGCCCAGGTACATCACCATGACGCGCGCCGAAATGTGCCGAACCACTGCGAGATCGTGGGCGATGAAGAGGTAGGCGATGCCGTATTGCCGCTGAAGGTCGGCGAGGAGGTTGACGATCTGCGCCTGGATCGAGACGTCCAACGCCGAGAGTGCCTCGTCGCAGACGATGAACGAGGGCTCCATCGCCAGGGCTCGGGCGATCCCGACCCGTTGGCGCTGGCCTCCCGATATTTGATGGGGGAATCGGCCGAAGAGGTCGGGACGCAATCCCACCTGAATCAAGAGCTCGTCCACGCGCCGGCGGGTCGCCGTCTTCCCCGAGGTGATCCGGTGCACGCGCAGCGGCTCGGCGATGATCTCACCGATCCTCTTGCGAGGATTCAGCGAGGCGTAGGGATCTTGAAAGATCACCTGGAAGCGGCGCCGGAGCGCCCGGATCTCGCCTTGGCGCGCATGGGTGATGTCGCGGCCGGCGAACTCGATCCGTCCCGCGGTCGGCTCCTCCAGCCTGAGCAACACGCGCCCGATGGTCGATTTTCCGCAACCGGACTCGCCGACGAGGCTCAGCGTCTCTCCGACCCCGATCGAGAAGCTGACGCCGTCGACGGCCTTCACGGTGCGCCTCGACCGCGTCCAACCCGAGCGCACGGAGTAGTGGCGCGCGAGCCCTTCGACGCGTACGAGGACTTCCCCGGCCGGAGGGCTCGGACTCGCGTCTTCCCGGCCGGCGCTCAACCAGCCGATCCGCCCCTCCGCGATCTCCGCCGCCCGGGCACAGGAAGACAGCCCCCCCGTATCCGTGAGCTTCAGGAGGGGCGGAGCATCGCACCCGGCGCGGTTGTGCGGACAACGAGGCGAGAAGCGGCACCCCACGAGCGGGCGGCTCAAGTCGGGCGGGAGTCCCTCGATGGCTTCCAGCCGGGACGTTCTCGGGACGTCCAGCCGCGGAACGGAACAGAGCAGGCCCGCGGTGTACAGGTGCCTCGGCCGGAGGAAGACGGTCTCGGCCGCGCCCTGCTCCACCGCTCTGCCTGCATACATCACCACGACGCGATCCGCGTAGCGGGCGACGACGCCCAGGTTGTGGGTGATGATGATCATCGCAATGCCGAGCCTGCGCGACAGGTCCTTCATCAGCTCGAGGATCTGGGCCTGGACGGTCACGTCGAGGGCCGTGGTCGGCTCGTCCGCGATGAGCAGTTTCGGGCCGCAGGCGAGGCCGATGGCGATCATCACGCGCTGGCGCATGCCGCCGGAGAACTGATGGGGATACTGGGACAGCCGCGCCTCCGGCTCCGGAATGCCTACCAGGGAGAGCAGCTCGAGGGTGCGGGCGCGCGCCTGCCGGGCGCCCATCTTCTTGTGGATGCGCAACGACTCCGCGATCTGGAACCCGATGGGAAGGATCGGGTTCAGAGAGCTCATCGGATCCTGGAAGATCATGGCCATCTCGCCGCCCCGAATCTGGCGCATTTCCTCGGGGCTCAGCGCGAGCAGGTCACGGCCTTCGAAGAGGACGTGCCCTCGGACGACCCGTCCAGTCGGAGGCAGAAGGCCCATGATGGACAGCGCGGTCACCGACTTTCCGGAACCGGATTCCCCTACAATGGCGACCACTTCGTTGCGCTCGACGTGGAGATCGACGTCCGTCAACGCTTCGGTGTCGCCGCGCTCGCTTCGGAAGGCGACGTGCAAGCCCTCGACAGAGAGCACGGGGCCCGCATAGGCCGTCCCCGCCGCGCCGCGCGTTGCAGCGCCGGCAGCTTCTTCCACGACGTCGGCCATTCGGTTCCTCTCCCCAAAGGGGGTCACCAGCCCGACCGGACGGCTTGGGGCAGGCCCCGTCGGGCACCGTCCGAGGGGGCCTGGCCCATGGCGTTCGAGATCCTGCATCTCCATCAACCCGGCTCCCTCCTCTGCGCAGCCAGGGCGTGGGCGGCGCGCCCCTGGCTGCGCCGGCAGCCCGATTCACATCGTTTATTCAACCATCGGGTTGGTGCAATGTCAATGACTAGCGCCTCGAAAATATACAATGTTTTAACATGTGTCATTGGGAACGAGCTGCCATTACTGATGCCCCCGTCGCGCATTCCGATGTTTCACCGAGGCGCCAGACCTGTTCGACCCAGACTTCAGTACGGCGTTTCAGCGCGGTGCCGTCACTCGCCCCTACGGGTCCCGGCGCGTCCCGGGTGCGGCGCGGTGAGCCGGAGAAGGCGAGCCCCTCCAGGACGAGCGGGTCCTGACCCGCAGTCCTGGAATCGAAGCGGCAGTCGCGGAAGCTCAGGAAGGCGCACGGCTCCGCCCCACAGGCAGTTTCCCCCATCTCGACAGGTCCTCGGCCACGTCCTCCAGGCCGAGTTCAGTCAGTGTTCCTTCGGTGGGAAGGCCCGTTCTCACGTCCCACCCTCTCAATTCGTAGTATTCGTCGAGTAGCTTGCCGATCGCGCTTTTCGATAGGGGCGCGTTCCTGCTGCTCCCGCCTTGCGGCTCGCAGAAGAATCTCTCCGGCCAGAGGTCGTTCTCTCTCCCAAGGCCCTGCCTGGCTCCGTACGCCTTCAGCACCGTGAAGATTCGCGCGCCGCTGGTCATGATGTCGCTCGGGCTTGTATCCCACCCGGTGCACGCAGAAAACATCCTGGCGAAATGGGTCGGCCCCAACGCAAGATTGAAGCTGGCCGGGAAGAAGCAGACACCCAACGCGTTGCAGACGGAGGTCAGGTCCTCAAACCATCTGCACATCAACGGCTTGCCTTCCCACGTCGCCTCCAGTTCCTGAACGGGCACGCTATAGATTCTTTCCTTTACCTCTTCAAACATGTCGATCTGATCGGTCGACCAGCCGCGGTTATGTCGATCGGCCCGAAAATGGGTGCCCTTGACGTTATCGCCGCCCCGCGGGTTGGTGAGCTCACCGAAGACCCATCCCCGCGAGCCGCTTCTTGGATCCCGATCCGACATCATCTCCATTCCCTTGATGGTCATGGCGTATCGTCCGGCTCCCCGCCCGATCGCCCTGGCCGCGGCTTCGCTTCCCTCGGCCAGAAGATCGCCCAATCCCTTTCTGGCGGATATCCTGTTCAGCAACGTGATGATGGCGTCTTCGCCTCCCCAAGTCAGATCCAGCCCGTCCGTGTCGCGGGCCGTCAGCACCCCCCTCTGGAACAGCTCGACGGCGAACGCGATCGTTCCAGCCGCAGACGCGTAATCCATCCCGAGCTCTTGACACATCTCCTTGCATTTCCAGATCGCCGGCAAGTTGTCGATGGCCAGCTTGGCTCCCCACTCGAATACGACACCGGGGGCGGTGCCTCTGCTCACCCTCACGCCGCTGTACTTGCCTTCGCGCACCTCGACCAACTTGAAGCAGGAGGTCGGGCAGCCATAGCACGTACCCTCGTGCTTGACGACGTACTTCTCTGCAGCGGCGGCGCCCCTCGTCTCGACCCACCGTGGCAGGGTTCCGACCTGAAAGTTCTTGCCCGGCAGGGATTCTCGCTCGAGGAGCACTTCCCGGATGTCCCTGACCACTCCGCTCGTCAGACTCGTCGAGCGGTCGGCAATCATCAGGCGCTCCCGGGCCTGTCTGGAAGCCTCCCTGAACTCCTCGGGCCTGGCGATCCTCACCCGCCCGGTCCCACGGACCGCTATGGCCTTGAGCCTCTTGGCTCCCATGACGGCTCCGGCGCCGCCTCTCGCGGCGCAATGGTGATGGTCGTTGACGGGGCACGCGAATCGGACCTTGTGCTCCCCCGCCGGTCCGATCGCCAGCACCGAAACGTCGGCCTGTCCGCCGAGTTCCTCCGAGAGGAGACGGGTCGTGGGAGTCGTGGCGAGCCCCCACAGGTGACCCGCGTCCCTCAGTTCAGCCCGATCGTCCGAGATCCACAGGTACACGGGTCTTTCCGCCTCGCCTCTGATCAGGACCAGATCCAAACCGGCATGCTTCAGCCTCGCGCCCCAGAGGCCGCCCGTGTTCCCGGTGCCGAGGTGTCCGGTCAGGGGAGACTTGGTCGTGATCTCCGTTCTGCCCGCACAGGGCGTGCGAGTTCCCGTCAGAGGTCCGTTCGCGATGATGATCACGTTCTCGGGACCTAGAGGATCGACGTCCACGCCGACTTCATCGTAGAGAAGCTTGGCGCCGAATCCCATTCCGCCCAGGAATCGTCTCGCAAAGAGCTCGCCGAGCTCCGTCCTGACCAAGTCCCCGGTCGTCAGATTGACGTCCAGAATCTTCCCGTAGCCGTTGAGGAGCATGTGTCCTCTCCTAGTGCCCCGTGCGGTTAGTTCGCGCGTCACGATGCCTAGGACGAACGGCGGCGAATCAGCGCCGCTCGGCCATTGCTGGGGCTCAATTACGGGCAAGGACTACCCAAACGGGACACTAGCCGTGCCGAGGCTACCACCCGGTGCTCGTCCGGAACCCTCGCGGCTCACCGCAGGGGGACTCTCTTCGCCTCGAGCAGGAGCTCCCGCAGGAGGAACTTCTGCGTCTTCCCGACCGCCGTCTTCGGAAGCTCTTCCACGATGCAGACGTGGTCCGGCACCTTGTAGTCGGCGACCCTCCGGGCGAGGAAGTCCTTGAGCTCGGCAGCCACGCCGTTGCGTGAGCCCGGGCGGAGCACCACGGCGGCGCACGAGACCTCGCCGAGCACGCTGTCGGGAAGCCCCACGACCGCCGCTTCCACGACGGAAAGGTGAGAGCAGAGCGCCTCCTCGACCTCCGCCGGGTAGATGTTGTACCCCCCGCGGATGATCATGTCCTTCTTGCGTCCGACGATGCGCAGAGACCCCTCGGCGTCCAGGGTCCCCAGGTCCCCCGTGTAGAACCACCCCTGGGCGTCGAGGAGCTCTCGCGTCAGCTCCGGCTGGTTGTAGTAGCCCTTCATCAGGCTCGGGCTCCGGCAGGCGATCTCGCCCACCTCGCCGCGCCCGACGTCGGCCCTACGGGCGTCCACCACCTTCAGCTCGACGCCCGGGAGCGCTCTCCCCACCGTCTCCGCCTGCGTGACGTCGTCGTCCTCAAACCGGGTGAAGGTCATCAGGGGAGAGGTCTCCGTCATTCCGTAGCTCACCAGCACGGCGCAGCCCATGGACGCTCGGACGCGCCGGATGATCTCCACCGGGCAGGGAGCCCCGGCCATGATCGCCAGCCGCAGAGAGGAGAGGTCATAGGAACCGAACGAGGGGTGGTTCAGCTCGAGAGCGAAGAGCGTCGGAACGCCGGGATGGACGGTGATCTTCTCCCGCTCGATGAGCTGCAGGACGGGCTCGGGGCGGTAGCTCTCGAGCATGACCATCCTCGCCTGAGCCGCGACGAGCCGGACGATGGCCCCGAGACCCATGATATGGAACAAGGGCGTCGCCTGGAGGAAGACGTCGTCCGGAGTCGCCCGGATCGACCGTAGGGCCGTCACCGCGTTGTAGACGATGTTCGCGTGGGTGAGCATCGCCCCCTTGGGTTTGCCCGTGGTGCCCGACGTGTAGATGATGGCGTACACGTCTTCCTCCGGATCGACCTCGGCCCGGGGGCCCTTCGGCTTCGATCCCAGCTCCCTCAGCTCGTCGTACCCGATCAGCCCTTCGTGGGTAGACCGGACCGGGACGATGTGGCGGAGGGTCGGGACTCTCTCCCGGATGGACCGGAGCTGAGCCA
Organism: Deltaproteobacteria bacterium; assembly: GCA_016218905.1. The sequence continues at coordinate 7,420 of JACRCS010000907.1, read as the reverse complement.
GGTGGTCGACCCGGTCGTACTCCTTTGCGAAGAACGCGACCTTCGCCCCGCAGTCCCGGAGGATGTGCTCCGCCTCGCTCTCCCGGTAGCGCGTGTTGAACGGGACGAGGATCGCCCCGAGCCGGGCGATCGCGAAGACGAGGACGACGAACTCGTGCCAGGTGGGGAGACAGACCGCGACGCGGTCGCCGTGCGTGACGCCCAGCTGAGCCAGCCCGGAGGCGAGGAGCTCGCACTCCGCCTCCAGTTCCCCGTAGGAGAGCGTGCGACCCTGCTCGCAGAGCGCTTCGCGGGTGGAGGAAGACCGGCCCGCCTTTTCGAGGAGTTCCGCGATGGTCATCCCGTAGCACGACGTCAGCATGACGTGCTCACCTCTTCCGCCGGAGAGACCGGGCCTGCGTTCGTCGCTACGCCGACACCTCGAAGCACGGCAGCGTCACCTCGTCGTCCACCTTCACGTACACGACCGAGACCGGCTTGTCGATCGCTACCTGCCGGCGATCGCTGACCACCCTGCTGATCATCCGAACGCCCTCCTCCAGGTCGATGAGGGCGACGACGTACGGGGTCTGATCCTTGAAGGGCGGCAGGGCCCGGTGGACGACCGTGTAGCTGTGGATGCGCCCCCGGCCGCTCGCCTGGATCCAGGAGAGCTTCTCCGAGAAGCAGTGCGGGCAGATGCACCGGGGGTAGAAGACGGCCTTCCCGCAGTCGCCGCAGCGCTGGATCATCAGCCGCTGCTCTCTGGCGCCCTCCCAGAAGGATCTCGAGTCGTCGTCGATCAGTGGCCTGGGATCGATGCCCTTCATCTCAGTCCCTCGCTAGCACGACCGTTGCGGTGGTGGAGAGCGTTCCGCCCGTTCCGTTCACCAACGCGATCCTCGCGTCCTCTACCTGCCGCGGGCCGCATTCGGCCCGGAGCTGCCGCGCCGCCTCGATGAGCAGAAAGATCCCGTACATCCCGGGGTGGCAGTAGGAGAGCCCCCCACCGTTCGTATTCAGCGGGAAGGGACCGCCCGGGGCGGTCCGCTGTCCGCTGACGAAGGCCCCGGCCTCTCCGGGGCCGCAGAAGCCGAGCGCCTCGAGCGTCAGGAGAACCGTGATCGTGAAGGAGTCGTAGACCTCGGTGACGTCCACCTCCGCGTGGCCGATGCCCGCCATCTCCATGGCGCGGCGCCCGCTCTCCCGGGCCGCCGTGACCGTCAGGTCCGGCATGTACGCGACGGAGTGGTGCGTGATCGCCTCCCCGTGACCCAAGACCCACACAGGGGTCTTTCTCGCGTTTCTCGCGGCCCGTTCGGAAGCGACGACGACCGCGCCCCCGCCGTCGGTGATGAGGCAGCAGTCGAGGAGGTGGAGCGGCTCGGCGATCATCGGCGAGGTGAGGACGTCCTCGACGGTGAGAGGCCCCTTCTTGAAGGCCTTCTCGTTTAGGTTCGCCCACTTGCGGGTCGCCACGGCGATCTCGGCCAGCTGTTCCGAAGTGGTCCCGTACTGGTGCATGTGCCGCATGGCGGCGAGCGCGTAGTGGCCGGCGGGGGACGGAAGCCCGAAGGGGTCCTCGTACTTGGTCGTCAGGCTCGAGAACGAGGGCGCCGGGTTCGTCCGGTTCGTGCTGCCGTACGTGATGAGGGCGACGTCGAAGAGTCCGCACCGGATCCCCGCCACCGCGTGGGCCACGTGGGATTCGAAGGAGGAGCCCCCGACGTCGGTCCCGTCCGTGTACTTGGGCTGCAGGCCCAAGTACTCCGCGAGCATGAGGCAGGGGAAGCGGGCCCAGTTCCCGGCGCTGAAGAGCGCCTCGACGTCGTTCTTCGTCAGCCCGGCGTCGTCCAGGGCGCGCTTGGCGGCCTGGGCCTGCAACTGCAGGACGTTTCTGCCCGGCAGCTCTCCCAGGTCCGACTCCGCCACCCCGACGATCGCGGCGATCCGCTCGGATCTCATGAACGCTCTCCTTTATGAGATGCTGAAAACCCCCTCCGTGGGTCCCCCGGCGTCCCCGGGAAGAGGGTGATCGTCGCGCCTCCGGCCAGGGACGGTCGGCCGGGCTCCGTCTCGGCGGCGAGGTCGAAGTCCACCGTCCCCTTCTCCCGGTCCGTTCCGGTGACCTTCAGGCGGCAGGCGATGGGGACCCCCGGGAGCACGACCCCCAGGAAGCGCGCCTGGAGCCGGCTGACGAAGCCGCGTCCCTGGACGAGCTCCCCCAGGTACTGGCCGAGGGAGCCCATCACGAGCATCCCCTGGACGATCACGCCGGGGAAGCCGGCCCGCCGCGCGGTCTCGTCGTCCGTGTGGATCAGGTTGAAGTCCGCAGCAGCCCCGGCGTACTTCACGAGCTGCACCTTGTCGACGGGGGGCTTTACGAACTCCCTCTCCTGCCCGACGACCCACTCTCCCCAGTCGATGCCCACGAGCCCCTCCCTTCAGCGGTGGATGATCGTCGTCAGGCAGCGAAAGACGAGCTTACCCCCCGGCTCCTCGCCCCGGATCTCGACGACGCAGAAGGTCATGACGCCCTGCTTCCCCGCCCGTTCGAAGACGTCCACCAACTTGCTCGTGCAGCGCAGGACGTCCCCCGCCACCAGGGGGCGCTCGTAGAGGAACTCCTGCGCGCCGTGGAGGGTCCTCCGCTTGTCCACCTTCTCCAGGCCGGGCAAGGGCATCTTGAAGGTCTGGGGGAAGGTCGGCGGGGCAACCAGGCCCGCGTACCCCTGGCGGCGGGCGTAGGCTTCGTCGTGGTAGAGAGGATTCCCGTCGCCGATGGCGCCGGCGAAGGCGCGGATGGCGCCCTTCTCCACCTCGAACTCGTAGGGGCCGCACTCGGCGCCGACGGCGCTTCGGTCGATCATGGCTTGGCGCCGCCGCCCACGCAGATCACCTCGCCGGTAACGTAGCTCGCCTCCTCGCTGACGAGAAAGGCGATGAGGTTCGCCACGTCCTCCGGCACTCCGACCCGCCGCAGGGGGATCGACTCGCTCGCCTTCTTCTTCACCTCCTCGAAGTCGAGACCCAGCCGCGCGGCCGTGTTCCGCGTCATCTCCGTGTCGATGAACCCCGGCGCGACGCAGTTCACGTTGATGTTGAACGGCCCGAGCTCGATGGCGAGCGTCTTCGTGAAGCCCTGGAGGCCCATCTTGGCGGTCGAGTAGTTCGCCTGCCCGCGTTTTCCCCAAGCGCCGAGGCTGCTGGTGTTGATGATCTTCCCGTACCGCTGGCCGACCATGTGCTTCTGCACGGCCTTCGCGAAGAGGAAGCTCCCCTTCAGGTGCACGCCGATGACGCTGTCCCACTCGTCCTCGGACATCCGGTGGAAGAGGTTGTCCCGGGCGAAGCCCGCGTTGTTGACCAGGATGTCGAGGCGACCGAACCGGGAGACGACCTTGGCCACGGCGGCCTCGACCTGGGCCGCGTCCACCACGTCGCAGCCGACCGCGAGCGCCTCGCCCCCGGCCGCGGTGATGGCTCCGACCGTCTCCGAACAGAGCTCTTCGGACAGGTCCAGCACCGCGACCTTCGCCCCTTCCCGCGCCAGCCGTTTCGCGGTGCCCGCGCCGATTCCCCTCCCCGCACCCGTCACGACCGCCACCCTGCCTTCCAAGCGCCCCATGCCCTTCGCTCCTTTCATTACGGTTAGCAGACGTACCTCTCCGCTTCGATGACCCTGGCCGCGAGTTGACGTTTCAAGGCGACGGTGTCGGCCGCGCAGAGCCTCCACGGGTCCAGCGAGGAGAGCCTCTCGGCGAAACCGTCGCGGTCGCCTACCACTCGGGCGAGCCCCCTTGCGAGGGAGCCGATCCTCCCCAAGGCCTCTTGCAGGAAGATGGTCGTCATGCTCCTCGAGGCCTCGGCCCCGCGGCCGCCCTTCAGCTCCAGGATCTTACGCGCCCGCAGGGACGCGCTCTCCATGGCGAAGACGTCGATCACCATGTCGCCGAGGTCGCTGCAGACCTCCTGCTCCTCCTCCAGGCGGGCTCCGTACTTCTCCAGGGCGGCCCCGAAGGAGAGCAGGAAGAGCCGCTTCGCCAGGCGGACCCGGCAGGCGTCCCCTTCGGAGGTACCCTCCGGGGGCACCTCGGAAAGTTCGGGCTCGAAGCCCCCCCGGGCCGCCTCGATCGCCTGCCGCAGCGCCTCGGCGCGCCCCTTGAGGACCTTCCGCGCCAGCGTGTTGGCGATGAACAGGCGGTTGATCTCGTTCGTCCCCTCGAAGATCCGCTTGATCCTCGCGTCCCGGTAGATGCCCTCGATCCGGAACTCCTTCATGTAGCCGTAACCGCCGTGGATCTGGAGCCCCTCGTCGGCCACGAAGCCGAGCGTCTCCGACCCGAAGACCTTGTTGACGGCGCACTCGACCATGTATTCGCCGACCGCCCGCCGGGACTTCTCTCCCAGGTCCGGATCGCTGAAGTCGAGCTCGCCGAGGCCGAGGTCCATGAGGGCGGCCGTCCGGTAGACCATGCTCTCCAGGACGTACGCCCGGACGTTCATCTCGGCGATCTTCTTGGCGATGAGCGGGAATCCGGAGATGGGCCGGCCGAACTGGACGCGCTGATTGGCGTACTTGACCGAGCACTCGAGCGCCTCCTTGGCGTTGCCGAGGCAGCCGGCGCCGACGGAGAGCCTCCCGAAGTTCAGGACGTTGAAGGCGAAGAGGTGGCCGTGCCCGGGGCGGCCGAGGAGGTTTCCGGCCGGCACCCGCACGTCGTCGAAAGTGAGGGAGCACGTGGAGGAGCCCTTGAGACCCATCTTCTGCTCCTCGGGGCCGATCGTCACGCCCTCGCTCCCGCGCTCGACGATGAAGGCGCTAAACTCCTTGCGGTCGATCTTCGCGAAGACGACGAAGATGTCCGCGAAACCCGCGTTCGTGATGAAGACCTTCGTGCCGTTCAGCGTGTAGTAGGTGCCGTCGTCCGAGAGCCTGGCGCTCATCCGGATCGCCGACGCGTCGGTCCCGGCCCACGGCTCCGTCAGCGCGAAGGCGGTCGTGAGCGTGCCCGCCGTCAAGCCGGGCAGGTACTTCCGCCGCTGCTCGTCGGTGCCGAAGAAGACGATCGGCAGCATGCCGATGCCGATTTGGCCGCCGATCGCGGTCACGATGGAGGAGGAGCCGTTGTTGAGCTTCTCCTTGATGAGGGCGAAGCGCACGCCGTTCAGCCCGAGCCCGCCGTACTGCTCCGGAAGGCAGGCGCCGAGGATCCCCGCCTCTCCCGCCTTCTCCAGGATCCGCCTCGTGAGCTGGTAGTCGGGCTTCTCCCCGGCGTCGCCGAGGGGCTCGACCTCCCGCGCGATGAACTTCTCGAGCGAGTCGCCGATCATCCGGTGCTCCGTGGCGAACTCTTCGGGCACGAACACGTCCTCCCAACGGCTAACGCTCGTCAGGAAGTCTCCGCCGCCCGGTCTGGGAATCTCTGCGCTCACGGCAACCGCTCCTCCCGCATAGTCCGTCGGACGAGAGGGGCGGCTCCCCAGGCGATCGGGGGAGCCGCCCCGAGGCTCAAATTCCGAACTCCTTCCACCGCTCCTCGACGCGCTGCTTGACGGCGTCGCTCGGCGCGGCCATGAGCGGGAAGAGCTCCCCGCGCCACGCCTCCCGGCGACCGAAGCGCCACGTCCGGGTCGCGTCGATCAGGAGCCGGTTCCACCGGCCGGCGATGTACCCCTTCGCCTCGTGCCACTGGGGGTCGCTGCTCGGGTCCAGCGCCGAGCCGGGCGCGTACGGGAAGACGACGATGTCCTCCTTCGGGTCCACCCGGTAGGCGAAGGCCCACTCCATGGCGTCGTTGTCGTGGATGTCGATGTCCTCTTCGACGACCGTGACGTTCTTGAAGCAGGTCGGCGTCGCGCTCCACAGGCACGCGGCGATCTGACGGGCGTGGCCCGCGTACTTCTTCTCGATCTGGACGCGCACGCTCGTCCCGAACCCGACCGACGGCGGGCAGTAGACGTCGGTGATGCCGGGGATCCCCATCCGTTCGAGCGCGTCCCAGGCGAGCACCGAGACACTGATGGAGCTGATCTGGCCGTCCTCGTGAGGCGTGCGCCCCTCCAGAGTCCCCTGGAAGATGGGGTCCTTGCGGTGGGTGACGCAGGTGATCTTCGCCCACGGCCGCTTCTGCGTGCCCCCCGTGTAGTAGCCCGGGAACTCCCCGAAAGGTCCCTCGTCGATGTAGGAATCCGGGTCGATGTCGATCACCCCTTCGAGGACGATCTCGGCGTGGGCCGGCACGACGAGGTCGACCGTCTCGCACTTGACCACCTCCACGGGTTCCCCGCGCAGAGCGCCCATCATGTCGAACTCGGAAACTCCGGCCGGGTACGGGGTCGCAGCCGTAAAGGGCAGGACCGGGTCCCAGCCGTAGACGAAGGCGACCTCCATGGGCTTCTTCAGCTTCATGTACTCCAGGTAGTGCTGCCCGAGGTGCTTGACCGGCGACAGGAGAACGCCGAGTTTGTCCGGACCGTGCACTTCCCCGCGGTAGAGACCCATGTTCTGCCACCCCGCGTGAGCACCGGACGTCGCCGGATGCTTCGTGATCACGCCGCCGAAGGTCGTCATGTAGCGGCCGTGGTCGAACTCGTTCCAGAAGGGCACGGGGAACTGGAGGATGTTGACGTCCTCGCCCTTGTGGATGAACTCCTTGCAGGAGCCGTCCTGGACGAGTCTCGGCTTGACAGGGTTCTTGATCCGCTGCCGCACCGTCTGCACGATCTCGGAGATCGGGGTATTCCGAGACAGGCCGAGCATCTTCGCGATCCGGCCGTGGGTCACGAGGGAGGCGGTGAAGAGCTTGGTCCCCCAGGTGTTCTTGTAGTCCTTGAGGTTTTCGAAGAGCAGGGCCGGAGCCTTCTCCTTCATGTCGTAGACGCGCCGGATGACGCCGGAGATCTCCTGGTTCCAGTCGACCTCCGCCTTGACGCGCTTCAGGTCGCCGTCTTCCTCCAACGCCGCGATCCACTCCTTCAGACTGTGATACGCCATGAATGTTCTCCTTCCTTCGGTTGGTTCGGCTTTCGTTACCTGCCGATGGTCGCCCTCGATCTAGGTCCCGGCACGGCGTCGCCTGCCTCCGCCGCCCGTTTCGGGTTCGATCTCCGCCCCTGCCTCCCCGTGAAGGATCTCGTGCTGGGCGCCTCTCACGGCCCTTCCTTCCGAGCCGAAGGCGAGCTCCTGGGCGAGCTCGTTGAGCCGTTCCCGGCCCAGAGCCGCTTCCAGGGCGGGGTAGAGCGTCTGCTCCTCGAAGCGCACGTGCTCGGAGATCTTCCGTCCGATCTCCCCGATCAGGCCCTCGGCCGCGGCGGCCGAGACGCTTCGCGCCTGCCGCAGGAGCCGCCGGAGGACGACGTGGTCGGCCACCGTGAGGACGATGACGGCGTCGCACTCCGACACGCGCGCCGAGAGCTCCGGGATGAGGACCTCCTCCTC
>JACRCS010000904.1 GCA_016218905.1 Deltaproteobacteria bacterium | reverse complement strand
GTCGTGTGGGCGACGAAGACGTGGCAAAGCCCCTCGCGAACGCCCGACGACGCCAGCGACCGCGCGACCGCGGACGTGACGTCGACGAAGCACTCCCGCCGGGGCGTCTTGACCGAGACGGTCTCCACTCGACACCTCCTTTTCGGCACCTGGAAACGGATCCTCCGGCCGGGGTCACGATACCCGATCTCCCTCGCCCTTGTACACGCGGATTGGCCTGCCAGCCTGCATTCCGCGGGTATTCTTGACTTCGCCCCGCGCGTCGGGTAAGTAAGTCCCCCGCCGGAGGACCAGCTTCTCTTTCAGGCGGGAGGAACGACGATGTATACGATCACGGACATCCTGGCGCGGGAAATCCTCGACTCTCGTGGCAACCCCACGGTGGAGGTCGACGTGAGCCTCTCGTCCGGTATCCTCGGGCGGGCAGCGGTCCCCTCGGGAGCGTCGACCGGCGAGCACGAGGCGGTGGAACTGCGGGACGACGACAAGGGACGTTACGGCGGCAAGGGCGTCCTCAAGGCCGTCGAGAACGTGAACTCCGCCATCTCCCCCGAGCTCATCGGCTTCGACGTGCGCGAGCAGGTGCAGATCGATCAGCGCCTCTGCGAGCTCGACGGCACGGCCAACAAGGAGAAGTTCGGGGCCAACGCGATCCTCGGCGTCAGCCTCGCGTGCGCCAAGGCGGCCGCCTTCTCCCTGGAGATCCCCCTCTACCGGTATATCGGCGGGATCCAAGCGTGCCTCCTGCCCGTCCCCATGATGAACATCCTCAACGGGGGCGCCCACGCCGACAACAACGTGGACATCCAGGAGTTCATGATCGCCCCCGCCGGCGCCCGCAACTTCCGGGAGGGGCTCCGGATGGGCACCGAGGTCTACCACGCCCTGAAGAAGACTCTGAAGGAGAAGGGCTACCGGACGTCCATCGGCGACGAGGGCGGCTTCGCCCCGGACCTCGACTCCAACGAGCAGGCCCTGGATCTGATCGTCGAGGCCATCGGGCGGGCCGGCTACGAGCCCGGCCAGGACGTCCTGATCGCGCTCGACGCGGCGGCGAGTTCCTTCTACAAGGGCGATCACTACTACCTGGCGGCCGAGGCCGACCCGAAGAAGAGCGCGGGCGACATGGTCGAGTACTGGGCCCGACTGGTGGCACGGTATCCCATCTACTCGATCGAGGACGGCCTGGACGAGAACGACTGGGACGGCTGGAAGAGCCTGACCGAGAAGCTCGGCGGCCGCATCCAGATCGTGGGGGACGACCTCTTCGTCACAAACACCGAGCGGCTGCGGACGGGGATCACCACCGGCGTCGCGAACTCGATCCTGGTCAAGGTCAACCAGATCGGCACCTTGTCCGAGACGCTGCGCGCCATCGAGATGGCCCACAAGGCCGGGTATACCGCCGTCATCTCCCACCGCTCGGGCGAGACCGAGGACACCACCATTGCCGACATCGCCGCCGCGACAAACGCGGGGCAGATCAAGACCGGGGCTCCCTGCCGGACGGATCGGGTCGCCAAGTACAACCAGCTCCTCCGGATCGAGGAGATGCTCGGTGACGCCGCCCGCTACAACGGGCAGAACGTCTTGGCCCGACGGGAGGAGTAAGGCCCCCTTTCGAGAGGAGAGGACGACGGATGGCAGTAGAGAGAACGCTGGCGATCATCAAGCCCGATGCCACGGCCCGAAACATCACGGGCAAGATCATCGACCGCATCGAACAGGAAGATTTCGCGATCAAGGCCATGAAGAGGCTCCGGCTGACGCGGGCCGACGCCGAGGCCTTCTACGCCGTGCACCAGGGCAAGCCCTTCTTCGAGAGCCTCACCGCCTTCTAGTCGAGCGGCCCCGTGGTCGTCGTCTGCCTCGAGCGGGACGGCGCCATCGCCAAGTGGCGCGAGGTCATGGGCGCCACGAACCCCGCCAATGCGGCCGAAGGAACGATCCGCAAGCTCTACGCCGTGGACGTGGAGAAGAACTCCGTGCACGGCTCCGACGCGCCCGAGACCGCTGCCGTGGAGACGAACTTCTTCTTCACGGGCCTCGAGATGATCTGAGGCCTGCCATCACTCGTTCGCGCAGGAATGCGGCGCACGCGACGGCCCGGGACGCTCCGGGCCGTCGCTCTTTCCCGCCCACGACCGTCGAGCCGAGGCGACCGGAGGAGACGAACGGCTGGCTCCGCGTCTCGTCGGGGCGCCTGCGGGGACGGAAGCTCCGCACCCCGCCCGGAGAGGGCACCCGGCCCCTCCTCACCCGGCTGCGCAAGAGCCTCGCCGACATCCTCCGGCCGCGGCTACCAGGGTGCCGCGTCCTCGACCTCTTCGGCGGTTCGGGCGCCATCGCCTTCGAACTCCTCTCCAACGGCGCTTCCACGGCCGTCGTCGTCGAGCTCGACCCGGAGGCGGCCGCCCTCATCCGCGAGAACGCGTCGCTCCTCGGGACGCCGGTAGAGCTCCTCGTCGCCGATGCGCTCCACGCTGTCCGCACGCTCGCGGCCTCGGGAGCGCGGTTCGACGTGATCGTCGTCGCCCCCCCCTACGGCCGGGGCCTTCAGCAGAAGGTCCTGGAGGCGCTGGAGGAGGATTCTCTCCTCGCACCCGGAGGCGTCCTCGTGGTTCAGCGAGATGCCCGGGAGCCCGTCGCCCTGCCCTCCCGGGCGAGCGCCTTCGCGCTCGAGGAGACCCGCCGCTACGGCCGCACGGTCTTCGACTTCTACCTTCGTGGCGAGTGACCCGGGGCCGGTCTCCGAATCTCAGGATTCGTCCCAGTTTACGCCTTACCGTCACGCGTAACTCGCCATAGAGTGAGCTCCAGTGCGCCCATCCTCGGGCCGATGAGTGGGTAGACGTCGGCCGCAGGGATGAGGAGCTCTCTTTGCAGCGAGCAGCACTAGAGAAGATTGCAGGACTGGTGGGCGATCTCCCGGCGCTCCCTTCGGTGGCCGCGGAAGCCCTGAGACTCCTCACGGATCCGTCGTCGGAGCCCGAACAGCTCCAGCACGTGCTGTCCCGCGACGCTGCCCTGTCGCTCAAGGTGCTCCGTCTGGCGAACTCGGCGTACTACCGCCGGAAGAGCGCCGTCTCGACCCTATCGGCGGCCATCATCCTGCTCGGCTTTCGGACCATCCAGAGCCTCATCCTGAGCTCGGCCGTCCACCGGGTCCTCTCGTCCAACGGAGCGGCCGCGAGCCTCTGGGAGCACTCCTTGGCCACGGCATTTGCGTGCCGAGAGCTCAGCCGGCAGTCCCCCGTCTGCTCGGTCGACCCCGAGGAGGCCTTCCTGGCCGGACTCTTCCACGACACGGCGAAGAGCGTCATCGCCACGAAATTTCCGGGCATCTACGCCAAGCCGCTGGGGGCGTCCGGGGAAGAGGAGCTCCTCGGCTTCCACCACGGGCACCTGGGCCAGTTGCTCCTCTCCAAGTGGGAGATCCCCGCACGTCTGGCGGAAGCCGTGGGTTCCCACCACTCCCCCGAGCCGAGCGACCTGGGTAGACTCGCCCTCGCAGCGGATTGGCTCGCCTGGGAGGCCGCCCCGGGCCTGGGGGCTTGCCGGCCGCTCCCGCCCGAGCACCTCCTCGCGCAATTGGGCGCCGATTCCGTCGTCCTCGAGAGCATCCGCGAGAGTCTCGCGGGGAGCATGGCAGAGGAGCTGGGAGCCGATGCAGCCTAGTCCCGAGGCCGGCCGCTTCGCCTTTCTGGACGAGATCAAGGACCTGCCGAGCCTTCCCCAGGTGCTGGTGCGGATCTCGAAAGTGGCGTCGGAGGCGAACGCCAACGCCTCCGAGCTGGCAAGCGTCATCCTGAAGGACCAGGCGATGACGCTCAAGGTGCTCCGGATCGCCAACTCCGCCCGGTACTCGCTTCACGCCCAGCGGGTCACCACGATCTCGCGGGCGATCTTCCTCCTCGGTTTCGAGTCGGTCCGGGCCATCGCCGTCGGGCTCGGGGCGTTCCATCTCCTGTCCGCGCTGGAGCGGGGAGGGAAGCTCCTCGAGAACTTCTGGAGGGAGGCCGTGACCACGGCGGTCGTCTGCCAGGAGCTTGCGGAGCTGCTCGCCTACGGCGTCAGCGAAGAAGCCTTCGTCGCGGGCCTCCTCCACGATGTCGGGAAGCTCATCCTCGCCCAGCACAGTTCGGCCCAGGCGGGGATCCTCTACGCCTCCTCCCTCACCGGTCCGGCACTCCTGGCGACGGAGAAGCAGTACTTCGGAGTCGACCACACGGAAGTTGCCGCCGAACTGGGGCGGCGGTGGGAGCTCCCGGAGGTCCTCCAGAAGGCGATGGCCCTGCACCACCGGCAGTACGCCGGGCCGCCCCAGGAGCGGGGAGAGCTCCTCGCCTTCGCCATCGGCGTGGCGAAGAGCGTCCCGCTGCCTCTGCCGAAAGAGCCGGAAGACGTCCGGGAACTCGCGGCGAAACTCGCCCGGATTCTTCGAAAACCGGTCGGTTCGGTGCTCGCGACCCTCCGGGGGATTCCCGAGAAGGTCCAGGCTTTCGCGAGCTTCTTCGAGATCGAGGTGGAGGACCTGAAGGCCTACACGCTCTGGGTGGAGAGCGAGAACTCCAAGCTGACGGAAGAGTTCGGCCGTCACGAGGAGGAACGGCGGCGCGTCGAGGGCCGGCGCGCCGAGAGGGCTGCCATCCGCGAGGTCCACGCCATGCTCCTCCAGGGCGCGAGCCGGGACGCCGTCGTGGCGCGCGTACTGCGGGCCGCGCGCGAGGCCGCCGGCTCCCGCCGGACCGTCACCGCCCTGGTCCAGGAGAGCCCGCCCCAGGTGAAGTCCGCCTGGGCGGACGGGGACGTCACGCCCGAGTTCCTCGGGAAGTTCCGGTTTCCGCTCTCGGAGGAGGGAGTGTTCGCTCAGGTCAACCGGAGCGGCGAGGCCATCCACGTCCTCGACGCGCAAATGCCCTACTTCGCCCGTCTCCTGAGCGCCCGCGAGCGGCGCGTCCTCGACGCCCCGTCCTTCACCCTGCTTCCCCTCCTCCAGGGCCTCGACCCCGTGGGAATCCTCTACGCCGACCGGGCCAAAGGCGACGAGCCCTTCTCGGACGAGGAGGTCGAGACCCTCGCGGCCCTGGCCGACCTCCTGAGCCTCGCCCTCCAACGCTGACGCCTACCTCCCCCAAACCCCTCGGGATTTACGCTTTACCCGCAGGCCTCGATCTGCTAAAAAGCTTGCTTCACCGCCCGCCGGGATAGCTCAGTCGGTAGAGCAACTGATTCGTAATCAGTAGGTCGCCAGTTCGAGTCTGGCTCTCGGCTCCAGGAATTCCAAGGGGTTACGGCTTACAGTCCGTGACCCCTTTCGTATTTCTCGGGCCGGGGTACGCACTGGGGTACACAATCACTGGTGGTATTCACCAGACACTGCGTGTCATCCCCGCCCATGGAACCCTGGGTTGCGGATCACGTCTGGATACTTGGGGGACTGCGCAATTGCTCGGATGAGAGGAGCATTAGAAAGCTCCGGAATTCTCCTTGACGGAAGGAGACTCCGTGCCGATACTTGTCCTTAGAAATTGCCCCCCGCTCGACATGCCCCGCCATCAAGGGGCCTCGGGCGGGGTTATTTTTTTGGGGGGGGGAGATCTGATGCCCCAGGAGCCCACCCGGAAGCGAACCATCGCCTTCATAGACGGGCAAAATCTCTACCACACGGCGAAAGAAGCGTTCGGCTACACCTATCCCAACTACGATGTCCTCCCTCTCGCCAAATGCGTTTGCGATTCCAAGGGTTGGGAACTCACGGCGACCCGGTTCTACACCGGAGTGCCGGATGCTTCCGACGATAGGTTCTGGAATCACTTCTGGGCTGGGAAACTTGCGGTAATGGGCAAACAAGGGATCGTTGTGTACTCGCGGTCTCTCAGGTATCGGAACAAGATAATCAAGCTGAGCGACGGCACGCAACTTACGGTGTTGATGGGAGAAGAGAAAGGTATTGACGTACGCATCGCGATTGATGTCATACGTCTGGCGCACCAAAACGCCTATGATGTCGCGCTGATCTTCAGCCAGGACCAAGACCTCTCCGAAGCGGCCGATGAAATACGCCGCATTTCATCGGAGCAAGACCGATGGATCAAGGTCGCTTCAGCCTTCCCTGCGAGCCCCACGACCCGCAATAAACGCGGAATCAATAAAACCGACTGGATTCACATCACCCGCCAGCTTTACGACCAATGTCTCGACGCTAGGGATTACCGAACGGCGAATCCCTCGTAGGCAGGCACCGACGCGCACCATGGTGCATTCCGACGCAGCGGAACGCCTGAGCGGTCGAGCTCAGCGTGGGGCCTGGACTCCTCTTCGTTGAAGTCTTCACCGGGGGGGATCTGGGGGACACTCTATATTCCTCCGGTCAAGCGACTTTTTATCTCTCTATGATTCCAGATAGTTAAGATTCACCCGAACCCGATGGCGCACGGGTACGGTGGCGGAGGAATGGCGGACTGGCGCTACCTCCACCGACTCCGAGGTCGGCGATTCCTCACCTTCGGCGAATCCTGGGCCTGATCGTTATTCGACCGCGGCGTCCCCCGCCCAATACCGGGTCGGGGTCGTCTACCACTCCTAATCCAGGCTTCAGGATTCGGTGAGGTGCCCTGTATTGTCCCCCACGAGGTCTGAGCCTCAACGTAGCTGCTCGGGCTACCCTCGCCGAAAACGTGCTATCTCATCGCGCCGCCGCGGGCGGCTAGCCGGTGAACTTCTTCGGGTCGAACGTCTGCCCCCTCTTCATGAGCGTCCACGCGATCACCAGCAACTTCGAGGCGAGCTTCACGTGCATCTTGAGCCTGATCCCTCGCTCTTGGTCCCGGCCGACCAGCAGCCTGGCGAAGTACGCGCGCACGGCGGGGTGGTGGATCGGCGCGAGGCGCGCGGCCTGAACCAGCCCGTAGCGCAGCATGGCCTTACCCTGCTTGGAGATCTTCGGGACCACCCGATCGCTCGACTTCCCGCTTCGGCTCGCGCACAGATCCATCCCCGCCAACCGAAGCACCTGCCGTGGGTGCGAGAAGCGGTTCGGGTCGCCGATCGCGGCTAGAATCATCGCGCTGATCACCGGTCCCACGCCGGGGATCGAGATCACGCTCGCGTACCCCGCAAGGGTCTTCGCCACCGAAGCGATCTCGCGTTCGACCTCCTGGAGATCGGCGCGCAAGGCCGTCAGTCGCCGCACCAGGTTCCCGGCCTCGGCGCGTACGGGAGCCGACACCGTGCATCCCACCGACGTCTTGGAGGCCTGCCAGATCGCCTCTGCGCGCTGGTGCTGGCTCTTGCCCCAGCGGGGCAGGACGATGGTCTTCCAGAACTGCTCGAAGCTCAGGGCCCCAATCTCGACGGGGTCGAAGCACTCGCTCAAGACCCGCAGCACCAACGCGTCGCCTCCACCTTGGGTGTAGCCGCACTCGAGTTCCGGGAAATACTGGGCGACGAGGTTGTTGCGGATTCGCATCCGTTCGCGGTGCTCCTGCTTGCCGAGCCGCGCCCGGGTTCCCACGAGTTCGCGCAGTTGCCGCAAGGGCTCCTGGGGATCGTCGGCGTAGAGGCAACGCGCCTGGCCGAGCAGATCCGCCACGTTCGCTGCATCGGTGACGTCGTTCTTGTCCCAACGGCCATCGAGCAACTCCCGGTTTCGCTTCACGGCGACGTTCGAAACGATGACGACGTGCTCTTCCTGGCGGATCAGGTACTCCAGGAGCGGCTTGTGATAGACTCCCGTCGGCTCGAGTCCGAAGACGATCTTCTCGAGTCCGTGCGTCGCGGCGAGATCTCGGGCCAAGGCCCGTAGATCTTCGAAATCTGCCCGACGGTTCTGAAAGACGAACTTCCTTCGGAAGGTCTTTCCTTTCGGAGTTCCATAAAAGGCGTGATGCTTCTCCTTTCCGACGTCGATTCCGACAACGAGGTGCTTTTCTGAGCCCCGGATCTCGGAGCAAGTAGCGCGGAACAAAGTGAGCCTACTAGATTCGTCCTGCACGGGGTTCTCCTGTAGTAGAAGGTGGTTTGGCGACTAATTTCTACCAGGAGGACCCCGTCTTAATCTACGATGAAGATCTTTGCTCTGCTTCTTACGATGTGCCCCTCTAACCTTCTTTGTCTTTGTCTGCTGTACGAATAATAACGCAACTGAAATACCGCAATTCACCTTCGAATTCCCTCTGGACGGGTCAGCCGAAGGCGTCGGCTTTTCCTTGCTCAGCCTGCCGTTGCGCTGTGATGAAAAGCAGTAACTCCTAGTTATTGCCGTCGGAGAATAGCAGTATTTCAGTTACGTGTGCTCTAGAAGGCCATCATGCGCACGTGGGCGCTGATCCAGTGGGGAAGCGTCTGGCCGAAGTGCGCCTCGACGTAGGTGTAGGAGCTCGCGCCGAGGACGCCGACGAAGATCGACGCCTGCCGGATCTCGCCGGTATCCGGGTCGATGACGGGCACGGTGGGGCCGGCGTAGTC
>JACRCS010000903.1 GCA_016218905.1 Deltaproteobacteria bacterium | reverse complement strand
TCTCCCGGAGGATCGTCATGAGCTTGCGGCAGATCGGGAGATGCCCCCCGGTCATGATCGACAGGCCGATGAGGTCCACGTCCTCCTGGACGGCCGCCGCGACGATCGCCTCGATGCTCTGGTGGAGCCCCGTGTAGATGACCTCCATCCCTGCCTCTCTGAGGGCGTGGGCCACTACCTTGGCCCCGCGGTCGTGCCCGTCGAGACCGGGCTTCGCGACGAGGACCTTGATCCGCTTGCTCACTGTCGTTCGCTCCCTACCGTCACCGGTCACCGGTATCGGGTGACCGGTCACCCGTACCGGTACTGCACCCCGCACCCGCCTTTCGGGTACTTCCACGAGAGGGCTTCGTGGCGGCAGGCCACGAGACAGGTGCCGCACTCCAGGCAACCGGCATGCTCCACCACGATGCGATTCACCTCGGCGTTCCACTCGTAGAGAGCCGCCGGGCAGACGCGCTCGCAGTACCGCTCCGTGCACTTCGCCCGGCAGACCTCGGCGTCGATGGCGATGTGGCTCTCAGCGTCGGCCTTGATCGCGATCTTGGTCAGTTTGGCGGCCACATCCAATGGGGGCTTCCTTTCCTGGTCCCATGGGACCTATAGGACCCACGGGACCTATAATCTTCTCAGCTGACTCAGCCACCTCAGGTCCTTCCAGTTGAGCACGTTGCGCCGCAGGAACTCCCACACCTTGCCCGAGATCTTCCCGGGCTTCTCCCGCTCGAGCCGCACGAGACTCTGGACGAGCCGGCACACCTCGGCGGGGTACCGGGCGAAGAGGGCCGGGTTCTCCAGGAGCCGGGGCATCTCCCGGAACGCCTCCAGGTAGCGCCAGACGAAGCTCTCCTTGAGGCGTTGCGGGTAGGAGCCGAGCCCGGCCGCCGAGTAGTCGCCCTGCTCCCGGGCCTCGAGCAGGGCCTGGGCGGCCAGACGCCCGCTCGCCAGGGCGAACTCCATGCCCCGCACCGTGTAGCCCATGTTCAGGGCGAGGCCCGCCGCGTCGCCGGCCAGCAGGAGACCGTTCTCCACGAGCCGGGGCACCGCGTCGAGCCCCCCCTCGGGGATCAGGTGGGCCGAGTACTCCAAGAGCTCGCCGCCCCGGGCGAGCGCCCGGACTCGCGGGTGATCTTTGAAGGCCTCGAAGAGCTCGGGGACCTTCTCCCCGCCCCCCTTCTCCACCAGATCCCCCACGCCGACGACGAGCCCGAGCGAGAGGGATTCGCGGTTCGTGTAGCAGAACCCGCCCCCCAGGAGCCCCCGGGTCACCGTGCCGACGAAGAGCTCGGCCGCGCCCTCTCCCCGCTCGAGCTGGAAGCGGTCCTCGATTGTGCCCGGGGGCAGCCCGAGGACCTCCTTCACCCCCACGGCCACGGCCCTGGGCGCCGGGCGGTCGGTCACCCTTGCGGCCTTCCCCACGAACGAGAGCACGCCGTCGCAGGCGATGACGGCATGGGCCGGGATCTCCTCCCCGTCCACACGGACTCCCGCCACCGCCCCCCCTTCAAAGAGGAGCTCGGCCACGGGCTTTTGCGGGATGACAAAAGCGCCTTTGCCCGTCACCCGCTCGCCGAGCCAGGCGTCGAACGTCCCCCGCAACACGGTGAAGCTCTGGGGCAGCGCTCCGCCCAGGCCCTCGTCCTGGAAGTCGACCCGAAGGCTCTTCCCCTCGTCCAGGAGCGTCCACGCCTCGTGCGTCACCGGGCGCTCCAGGGGCGCCTCGGCCCACCACTCCGGGAAGAGGTCCCGCACGGGGTCCACGTAGAGGCGGCCACCCGTGACGTTCTTCGAGCCGGGGCCGTCGCCCCGCTCCAGCACGACCACCTCGAGCCCGGCGTCGGCCAGCGTCTCGGCCGCTGCTAGGCCCGCCAGACCGGCCCCGACGACGACCGCGTCCATCTTCATCCAACCACCCTCGTGATCTCCGCGGTCAGGGCCGGCAGCACCTGCAGGGCGTCGCCCACGATCCCGTAGTCGGCGTACCGGAAGATCGGGGCCTTGGGGTCGGTGTTGATCGCGACCACCACCTTGGCCGTGTCCATGCCCATGGTGTGGTGCACGGCGCCCGAGACGCCCACGGCGAAGTAGAGGGAGGGAGAGAGGGTCTTGCCCGACTTGCCCACCTGGATCGCGTGCTCAGCCCAGCCGGCGTCCACGATGGCACGGGAGACGCCCACCGCGCCGCCCAGCGCATCCGCCAGGTCCTCGAGGAGCCGCAGGTTCTCCGGCGCCTTCAGCCCGCGCCCGCCGGCCACGACCCTCTGGGCCTCCACCAGGTCCACGCGCGTCGACTCCCGCGGCCTCTGCTCCACGAGCTCCACCCGGCTCCCGGCCACCGAGACCTGGACGGTCTCGAAGGCGGTCTCCGCCACCGGAGCCGCGCCCGCATCGAAGCTGTTGGGCCGGAAGGCCGCAAGGCACAGCCGGTCGCCGCACCGGATCGTCACGTACGCCTTGCCGCCGTATGCCGGCCGGGTGAGCACCAGCGACGGCCCGTCCAGCTCGAGCGCGAGCGCGTTGGTGAACGCGGCTGCGCCCAGGCGGGCCGCGAGCCGCGGCAGGAGGTCTCGGGCCCGCGTCCCCTCGCTGAAGAGGACCAGTCGCGGCGTCTCCTTCAAGAGAAGCCCCGCCAGGGCCTCGGTCCACGCGTCAGCGCTGTAGGACGAGACCTTCGCGCCCTCGACGGCCATCACCCGGTGCGCCGCGCCCTGGAGCACCGACGCGGAGGTGGCCTCGTCGCCCAACACCACGGCGACGACCGGCGCCCCGGCCGAGAGCCTTCGCGCCTGGGACAAAAGCTCCAGGCTCGAGGATCGGTATCCGTTACCCTGTGCTTCGCAGATCACGAAGATCGACATGAGAACCTCGTTCCACGGTCCAGGTTGCGAGTTCCACGTTCCAAACTCTCGGTCTTTCAACCCGGAACTGGGAACTCGGAACTGGGCACTCGCTCTATAAGACTTCGGCTTCCGCTCGGAGCAATTCGACGAGCCGAGCGGCGGCTGCCGCGGGCTCGCCCTCGATCATCTGGACAGGGGGCCGCCGGGCAGGCCCTCGGTACCCTGCCACGACGGGCGCCGGCGCCGCCTCCACGCCCAACTCCGCGAGGGTCGCCTTGGGCACCTGGGCCTTCATCGCCTTCATGAGCCCCGTCACCTGGGGGACTCGAGGCTCGCTGAGCCCCTTCTCCGCGGTCAGAAGCGCCGGGAGGGGCGCCCGAAGGGTCTCGGTCCCCCGGTCCGTCTCCCGGGAAACGCGGGTCGCGCCGCCCTCCAGTTCCAAGGCGGTGACGCCGA
>JACRCS010000902.1 GCA_016218905.1 Deltaproteobacteria bacterium | reverse complement strand
GGCATCGGGAGGGCCATCGCCCTGGGCCTGGCGTCGGCAGGGGCTTCCGTCGTGGTGTGCAGTCGAACTCCGGCAGAGATCGCGTCGGTGGCAGAGGAGATCCGGCGGATGGGGTGCCGGAGCCTGGCCCTCCCCGTCGATCTCACAGATACGGAGCAGAGGGAGCACCTGGTCGCGGAGACGGCACGCGAGTTCGGCCGTATCGACATCCTCGTCAACAACGCCGCCCGCAGCTATCTCCGAAGCCTCCTCGAACTGCGGGAAGACGGGTGGGACAAGGTTTTCGACACGAACCTCAAGGCCGTTTGGCTCCTGAGCCGCGGCGTCGCGAGCCGGATGATCGAGCAGAAGAGCGGTCGGATCATCAACATCACGACCGTCGGTGCCGAGAGAGCGGAACCCGGCATGGCGGCCTACGAAGCCAGCAAGGCCGGGCTGAAGGCCCTGACTCGCTCCATGGCCCGGGCGTGGGCGCAGCACGGCATCAACGTCAACGCTGTGGGCCCCGGGCTCACCCGGACCGACTTCAGCAAGCCGATCTGGTCGAACCCGAAGCTCGCCGATCAGCTGGCTTCGCGAATCCCCAAGGGCCGTCTGGCAGAGCCCGAGGAGATCGTTGGCGCTGTCCTGTTCCTCGCTTCGGACGCGGCCGATTACATCACGGGGCAGTCCCTCTATGTGGATGGCGGATCGTTGACTTGACCCCCGGAGAGGGCCGATTCCCAGGCCGGACCGGAAGCCCCGAGCCCGGACGCCCCGAGCCCTTGACGGCACGTGAGATTCGGTCATGCTGGGGTGCGGCGTTGTCAGGACCCGTTCTCGGTGCGCCCCGAGCGGCGTGGCATCGCCCGGCGCGGGTTCCATTCCGGGGCCCGTACAAAAGGAGAGGAGGTGCATCGTGGACAAGAAAGAGCTGATGCGGATTCTGGCGGGCATGAGCGTGGCAGGCCTGCTCGCCGGCGCGGCGCTCGCTGTGGCCGGCTGCCCGAAGAAGGCCCAGGGCAGTTGAACGGGGGACAAACAGGGTGCCGGCGGCACCCCGAGCGAGCAGCAGAAGCCCACCGGGGGCAGCTGAACGGGTCAAAAGAAATAGCGCAGTTCGCGCTACCGAAGCTCGACAGATACCGCCACAGGGTCCGCGGGGAAGGTCCATAATGTCGGTGGAGCCCTTCCTCGCGGATCTCGTGCGTCTCAGGAAGGCCATCGCGGCGACGGCCGGGGACGAGCCTCCGCCCGCCGCGGTCCACGGCCTCGTGGCCAACCCCACGCTGCGGGTGCTTGCCCTTCGTTGGAAGGGGCTCCCCGGCGTCGTGCTCGGCAACGCTGTGCAGCCGCCGATGCCGGGCGAGGAGTTGGTGCTCGTGTGGAGGCCGCCCGGCCGCGGCGAGCCTTCCTGCCGGGCGGCCTCGGCCTCCGACCTGCTGGCGCTCAAGGTCGCTGTCGAGCGCTTGGACCCTCGCGAAGCGGCCCGGGAAGGGGGGCAGGGGGTGTGGGTTGTTCAAAACGCGCTCCGGCAGGCGCGAGCAGACGGCTTGCTTCTCGCGCCGGCGTCGATCCTCCGCCGTCCCCCCGGTTTCCACGCGGGTGGCGCGCCGGGAGACCCGTCCTTCCTCACGGCCGAATCCTTCACCCTCCAGTGGCACGTCACCCAGGCGTGCGATCTGCGCTGCAAGCACTGTTACGATCGAAGCGACCGCCCGGCGCTGGCCCTGGGGGAAGGGATCCGGGTGTTGGACGAGCTCTTCTCGTTCTGCCGTGACCGGGACGTCGCCGGGCAAGTGACGTTCTCCGGCGGGAACCCGCTCCTGCACCCCGACTTCCTGGGCCTGTACCGCGAAGCGCAAGAGCGCGGCTTCACGGTGGGAATCCTCGGTAATCCGGCGTCGCGGGCGGAGATCGAGGAGATCCTGGCCGTGGGCCCCCTCGACTTCTTCCAGGTAAGCCTGGAGGGTCTTCGCGCCCACGACGACCTCATCCGCGGCCCGGGCCACTGGGAGCGGACGATGACGTTCCTCGATGTCTTGCGCGACCTGGGCGTGTACTCCCTGGTCATGCTGACGCTCACGAGCGAGAATCTGGGTGAAGTCCTGGCGCTGGGGAAGGTTCTCCGGGGGCGCGCCGACGTCTTCCATTTCAACCGGCTCTCGCCCGTGGGGGAGGGTGCACGGTTGGCCCTGCCGGGACGGGAAGAGTACCTCTCGTTCCTGAAGACATACGGGGCGGCGACCCGAGAGAACCCGGTGCTCGGGTGCAAGGACAACCTCCTGAGCCGAGTGGATGCCGTGCAGAGGGACGGCTCGTTTGGGGGCTGCACCGGCCACGGCTGCGGCGCTGCCTTCAACTTCGTGTCCCTGCTGGCCGACGGCGAGGGGCACGCCTGCCGCAAGTTTCCTTCCCATCTCGGCAGTGTTCTGCACCAGGGGTTGGCGGAGATCTACGACTCCGAGGAGGCGCACCGATATCGGGCAGGGGCAGCCGCCTGCGGCGGCTGCAACCTGAGGCCGCGCTGCGGAGGTTGCATGGCGTCGGCCAGCGGATTCGGTCTTGACCCCTTCCGGGATCGAGATCCTTTCTGTCCCGGGGCCCTTTGAACGGGAACCGTCGGGCCCGGCGCGGGGCTCTCCGGCTCCTCCCACGGGCCGTCTTGGGAAGGGAGCGCTCTCCGGTCGCCCCGTTCCACCCTTGAGGGGCGGACGGGGGTCGGCTACCATCGGGCCATGACTGCGCTCGATCCTTCCGCTCTGCTCGCTGATCTCCAGGCGGGCCGGACCTCGCGCAACCGCGATTTTCACCGGTTTGTGGGTGCGGCGGCGGCACGCGTGCTGCACGCGTACCGCAGGCTCCGCAGCCTCGCGCGGGAGCTCCGCCGCGAGGGGGCCGAGGCCCGCCTGAGAGCGTCCGTCGGCTCCGGTGAGGCCCGTGTCGAGGTTCTCATCCCTGCGGTCCGGTACCGCCGGGTGGTCCTATTGGCGCCCTGGGAGCTCGAGTTCCTTCTCGTCGAGCTCGGGGGCGAGGGGCGGGTGCTCCAGGAGACCGGCCCGTGACCGGCCGGGTGTCCGGTCTCGCTCTCTTCACCTCTGAGCGGGTGCGAGGGACACTTGGGCGAGGTCCTGGGGCCGGAGCCGGCGGGCGAACGCGGCCCGTACCTCCTCCGCAGTCCGATCACGACAGCGCTCGGCGGCGACGACCGGCTCGTCGAGCGGGAGGCCATAGAGCGAACGCTCGAGGAGGCCCTCTGTCACCCCCTCCACGTCCGCGTCGGCGAGGGCCAGCTGCCGGATGAGCAGGGACTTGGCGCGCTCGAGCTCGGCGGGCCCCATCGGAACCTCCTGGAGAAACCGGAGGTCTCGGTCCACGATCGCGCGGGCGGTGGCGGCATGGGGCGGATCGCACCCGTACGCGACGACGTAGGTTGAACGCTTCCGGCCCGCCTCGAGGGCCGCTTCCGCGGAGTAGGCGAGCCCGGAGCGCTCCCTCAGGTCCTGTGTACAACCGCGCCGCGAAGAATGGTCCACGACCCGCGCTGTGGTACCTTCGACCGGGTGGGAGAAAAGGCACGCAATTTGCCGTCCGCGACACGCGCACCCCCACGGGCGACCATCGCGGCGCGCGGCACCGGAAGAGGGGCGAGACCGTGACCAGGGAAGCGACGCTCCAGGCCACAGACCCCTACGCGCACATCTGGGCGCGCATCGCGACCGACAACCCGGCCTGGACCCTCCTCGGGATCCGGCTGAAGGAGCTCCGGCCGGGCGAGGCCACGTTGGTTCTGCCGTTTCGGCCCGAGATCCTGAATCCCTGGGGAAGTGTCCACGGGGGCATTGTCACGGGGCTGGCGGACGCGGCCGGC
>JACRCS010000906.1 GCA_016218905.1 Deltaproteobacteria bacterium | reverse complement strand
GACCTACCTCTGGTTCGACGGGAAGCCGGCGGAGAACGGAGGCCCGAACCCATTCGCCGACCGAAGGGTCCGCCAGGCGATCTCCCTGGCGATCGACCGGCGCGAGCTGGTCCGTGCGTTGCACGGCCGCGGCGCCCCGGCCGCGCAGCTCGTGCCGCGCGAGATCTTCGGCCACGTCGCGAGCCTCCCGCCCCTGCGCTTCGATCCCGAGGAGGCCCGGCGCCTCCTCGCGAGCGCCGGGTACGAGAGAGGCTTCTCGTCCACGCTGGCGTACAGCCGAGGAACAACCTCCGAGATCACGGTGCGGCTCGTTGCCGGGATGCTCGGCCGGCTCGGGATCCAGCTGACGATCAGGGAGCCGGAGTGGGGCGAAATGGTCTCCTCGTGGCGCTCCGGCCGGCTCCCGTTCTTCCTGGCGGGCTGGCGGTTCGAGAACGGGGACGCGACGAGCTTCCTCCGCGACTGCCTCTTCACCAAGAGCCCAAAGCGGGGATCGGGGAGCTACAACCCGGGCTTCTCGAGCCCCGAGCTCGACCGCCTCGTCGAGGAGAACGAGCGGGTTTTCCATGCCGACGAACGGCTCCGGCACTACGAGAAGCTGATGCAGCTCGTCCTTCACGAGATGCCCGTCGTCCCCCTCTACCACCGCGTCAACCTCTTCGGCGTGGCCGAGCGTGTCCGCTGGGAGCCCAGGCTCGACGGCAAGATTCTGGCCGCCGAGGTCCGGCTCATGCGCCGGTAGGACGATCGGCCTCCTCGACCGCGACTCGTTCTAGGCGGGTGGGCCGGCTGCTTCCCTCCCGGGCGATGTCCACTGGACGAGGATCACCCCGGCGAGGACGAGGGCAGTGCCTAGGATCTGGAACGGGGAAAGGGATTCCCGGAAGAAGCCATAGGCCAGGATCCCCGCGGCGACGGGCTCCAGCGTAGCCGTGATGCTGGCACGGCTCGCTTCGATGCGCTTGAGAGCGGAGATGTAAGCGAGGCTTCCCCCCAGAGAGGGAATAAACACCAGCATCAGAAGCCATCCCCAGAAGGGCGCTGGTTGGTCGAGCGCGGGGCGCCCCAGGAAGATGAGCTGGGCCGCCACGAGGAAGAGCGCCGCAAAACCGGTGGACCAGAAGAGGACGGTCCAGGACGAATAGCGCTGGACGGCCTTCTTCCCGAAGATCGAGTAGGACGCACCGGCGACGGCGGCCGCCAGCGCCAGCAGGACGCCGCGCGTCTCCACGCGGGCGGAGAGCGGCTTGTCCATCTCCGAGAGCAGGGCGATTCCGGCCAGCGAGAGGACGAGGGCCACCACCTTGAGAGGCGTGATCCGCTCCTTCAGCAGGACGGCGGACAGAAGAGTGACGAAGACCGGGTAGGTGTAGAGCAGGAAGGAAGCGACCGTCACGCCGATCTGGCTCACGGCTGTGAAGAAGAAGAAGAAGCCGCAGGCGACGCCGAGCAGCCCGTAGGCCGCGAAGAAGAAGCCGTCTCGCGCCCGGATGCGCAGCGAGTTCCGTTTGAAAAGAAGCAGGATGACGGCCAGTGCGAGGAGGAGCAGCGTGGCCCGGAGCGCGACGACGGTGAGGGGCGGCGCGCCGAAGCCGAAGAGCAGCTTGCCCAGGATGCCCATCGTGCTCCATTGGAGAGCGGCCAGGGTGGCCAGGAAATAGCCTTTCCGATGGCCGTTCATGAGGGCCTGGCCGACGGGAGCTTCGGGAATCCCGGCTTCCTGCTCATACGCTCTGGGCCTGCCGCCGCCGCTCCCTGGCGCGCTCGATTCGCTCTTCAGCGAGGAGGCGGGCGGCCGTGCTCGCCGGGATCCCCTCGGTCCTGCCGCGCTTGCAGATCTCCAGGATGCGGCCGTGGATCCGGTCGGTCCGGGCGATCACGTCCTCCCGGCCGCTGAGGCCCATCTCGTATAAAGCCGAGATGAGCCCGCCGGCGTTGATGACGTAGTCGGGCGCGTAGAGGATGCCCCGGGCATGCAGCTTTTCCCCGTGCGTCTCATCCGCGAGCTGGTTGTTCGCGGCCCCCGCGACGATCCGGCACCTGAGCCGCGCGATGGTGCCGTCGTCCAGGATTCCGCCCAGGGCGCAGGGGCAGAAGACGTCCACCTCCGCGTCGAAGACCTGCCGGGGATCGACCACTTCGGCCTGGAGCTCCGGAGCCAGGACCCGCACCTTCTCCGGATCGATGTCGGAGATCGCGAGGCGCGCGCCTTCCTTCTGGAGCGTCCGGGCCAGCCGCTGTCCCACCTTGCCCAAGCCCTGGACGAGGATGCGGCGGCCGGCGAGGGAATCCTCCCCGTACATTTCGCGCACGCAGGCCTGGATCCCTCGCAAGACACCGTGGGCGGTGAGGAGAGAGGTCTCCCACTCCGGGTCGATCTCAGGATGGGGGTAGATCACGTACCGGGTCTCCCGGGACGCGACGAGCATGTCCTGGGCGGTCGTTCCCACGTCCTCGCCGGTCAGGAAACGCCCTTGCAGGCTCTCCAGCGCGCGCCCGAAGGCCAGGAGCAGGGCCTGTGGCTTCGGCTTCTCTCCGTCCCAGATGATGACGGCTTTCCCGCCGCCGAAATCCAGCTCGGCGGCGGCGGCCTTGTACGTCATTGCGTGTGAGAGGCGGAGGACGTCGGCGAGCGCTTCTTCCTCTGAGGAGTAGGGCAGCATGCGCGTCCCGCCGACCGCCGGCCCGAGCGCTGTGTCGTGAATTGCGATGATGGCCCGAAGCCCGGCTTCCTCGTCCCGGCAGACGACGACTTCCTCGTGGCTCGCGATCGAGAGGTTCTGGCGCTCCAGCATGGATGGCACTCCCCGCGTCGCGGTGGGCGAGCCGCATTCCGCTCGGGAGCGGTGGGCCGACCCGCAGCCTATTCAGCATACTGGACACGGCACGGGGGACGGGGGAAG
>JACRCS010000905.1 GCA_016218905.1 Deltaproteobacteria bacterium | reverse complement strand
TTCTCCACACGATCCTCGTCGGGCAGCCGGGCCTCAACGCGCTCATCGACTCTCCGGAGCTCGAGCAGCTTCGGCAGCGGATCTCGGTGCGCTACCACCTGGGGCCTCTCTCCGCCGGAGAGACGGGCGAGTACATCCGGCACCGGGTCTCGCGGGTCGCTTCCGACCCGGCCCGCGCACCCGTCTTCCCCGATGAGGTGATCCCGCGCATCTACGAGGCGACCGGAGGCATCCCGAGGCTCATCAATGTGCTGTGCGACACGGTCCTCCTTCACGGGTACGCCGAGGACAGGCGCCTCATGGAGTCGGGGCTGATCGAGACGGCGGTGGCTCTGGTCCAGCGCCCGTCTGGCGGCCTGCCGCCTGCGAGCGGGGCGCCCGGCGACGGCTTGGAACGGAGGCTGGCGCAGCTGGAGGCGAGGCTCGAGGCCATGGCGGCCCCTTCCGCCGGAGCCGCGGCGCCGTCGGGGCCCACTGATCCGGAAGGCCGGGCCTCGGCACTGGCACGCCGGGAGCAGGAGCTCTTGGGGACGGAGGAACGCTTGTCGAAGCGAGCCTCCGAGCTCCAGGCTTGGGAGCTCGCGCTGACCCGGAAGCTGGCGGTGGCCAAGGCGCAGTTGAACAGGAGGGTGGGGGAGCTCGAGAAGACCCGGGCGGACCTGGCGGCCGGGAGGTTTCCGAGGCCGGCGCTTCGGGTGGAAGCGCACGATCCCGACCCGAGGCTCCTCGAGTGGATCGCCGACACGCTGCGGCGGGCCGGGATCGACGTGGAGACCAGGGAGGCGTACGAGGACCTGGTGGATGGGTTGCGCCGGGAGGGGGAACCCGGCTCCTTTCGCGTGTGCGTCCTGGGCTGCGCCTCCCCCCAAGAGGTGAACCAGGAACGCCTGCGGGAGCTCGCCGGCGAGTTCGGCTCCGTAGCCCTCGTCTACCTGGACGACCTCGATCTGTCCAGCGTCCGCCGGCGGATGCTGCTCGCGGGAGCGAGCGCGTTCCTCGAGAAGTCGCCCCGTCACGCCGGGCCCGATTGGCTCGAGTCGTCGGCGGAGCTGCTGGTTCAGACGATCACGGGCATCTATCGCCGGCACGTGAAGTGGTTGGAGGAGATCGGTGCGGTCGGGTCCGGTGCGCCGAGCTTCGCCTCAAATGGGGAGGTTAGCAGCCGTTCCACCGAGGCTCTTTCGCTCGGCCGCGACTCCGTGGCGCGTCCGTGACGGGAAGGCGCGGCTTGCTCGGGGCAGCCCACGGGTGCTCACGTATTCGAAACCCGCTTCCAGCTGAAGGCGTCGCCGCATGTGTGGAATCGCTGGCGTTTTGAACCTGGACAGCAGCGCGCCCCCGGTGGAGAGGCGTGTCCTGGAGCGCATGATCTCCGCCGTCCGGCACCGGGGACCGGACGGCTACGGCTTTCACGCGGCGAACGAGGTGGGCCTCGCGCACGCGCGGCTCTCCATCATCGACCTGGAGGGGGGCTGGCAGCCGATCTACAACGAGGATCGGACCCTCGCCGTGGTCTTCAACGGGGAGATCTTCAACTACGTCGAGCTCAGGAAGGAGCTCGAAGACCGGGGGCATCGCTTCACCACGAAGTCCGACACGGAGGTCATCGTTCATCTCTATGAGGAGAAGCGAGAGAGGTGCGTGGAGGACCTCAACGGCCAGTTCGCCATCGCGCTCTACGACACGCGCAATCGGAGCCTCTTTCTCGCGCGCGACCGGCTGGGCATTCGACCGCTGTACTACGCCTTCCACCGCGGGCGGTTCTTCTTCGGCTCCGAGGTGAAGGCCCTTTTCGCCGCCGACGCCACCTTCCCGAGGGAGATCGCGCCGGAGATCGTTGCCGAGGTCTTCGCGTTCTGGATGCCTGTCGGGCGGGAGACGGCCTTCAAGGGGGTGAGCCAACTCGGGGCGGGGCACTGGGCGAGGGTGAGTCGCCGCGGCGGGTTTCAGGAGGGGGAGTACTGGGACGTCCCCTTCGACCGCATCGAGGGGCGCGGAAGCCGCGCGGTCGAGGATTACGCGGAGGAGTTGAGGGAGCTCCTGGTCGACGCCGTTCGCCTGCAGCTGCGGGCGGACGTGCCGGTCGGAGCGTACTTGAGCGGAGGACTCGATTCCTCCGCGATCACCTCCTTGGTGCGCAACTTCACCTCGAACGAGCTGAAGACCTTCTCCGTGACCTTCTCGGACGAGGTATACGACGAGAGCGTTCCCCAACGGGAGGTCGCCGAATACCTCAAGACCGATCACCACTCCGTCCACTGCACCTACGGTACGATCGCCGAAGCTTTTCCGCACGTCGTCCGTCACGCGGAGGCGCCGCTCCTTCGCACCGCCCCGACGCCGCTCTACTTGCTCTCCGGGTTGGTGCGGAAGAACGACTACCGGGTCGTTCTGACCGGGGAAGGGTCCGACGAGGTTCTCTGCGGGTATGACCTCTTCAAGGAAGCGAAAGTCCGAAGGTTCGTCGCGAAGAACCCCGACTCCGCCTTCCGGGGGCTCCTCTTCAAACGGCTCTACCCGTACCTTGCGCTCTCCCCGATGGAGTCCGCGAGTTACGCGAAGCGGTTCTTCGACGTCGAGGCCCCGATCGACGATCCGTTCTACGCCCACCGCCCGCGTTGGAAGGCCACCGACTTCGCGCGGGGCTTCTTCTCCGAGGCCGTGTCGCAGACCGTCGGAAGCCGCCCGGAAGAGAAGATCCGAGCCGAGTTCGCCGCTTCCCTGGAGGGCCTCGACTACCTCTCCCGGGCCCAGTACCTGGAGACGAAGACGCTCCTCGCGAACTACCTCCTCTCCTCGCAGGGCGATCGTGTAGCGATGGCTCACTCGGTCGAAGGTCGCTTCCCCTTTCTCGATCATCGGGTGGTCGAGTTCGCCTGCCGGATTCCGGCGACTCTGCGCATGAAGGTTCTCGACGAAAAGCACGTGCTGAAACAGGCCCTCTCCGGACTGCTGCCGGCCTCGGTCCTCCGGCGAAAGAAGCAACCGTACATGGCTCCGGATATCCTGAGCTTCTTCGGCGAGAAAGAACCGGAGTATCTGGCGCACTACCTTTCGGGAGATCTGTTGAAGGAGGCCGGCCTGTTCAACGAAAAGGCGGTCCAGCAGCTGCTGACCAAGTGCCGTAAGAGCCGAAGGCAGGGTTTCCGAGAGAACATGGTCTTCGTAGGAGTCCTTTCGACGCAGATCCTCTACGATGAGTTCGTGAGGAACATGTGCTCGTCACGGAGCGTTGACGGTACAACGCTCGAAACCCATGTGCCGGATAGGATAGGTTTGGCTTGAATTCGCAGGCGGAGGCTTCGATGGACGAGGTGGTGCGACAAATCAGGACATTCATTCTCGAGAACTTTCTCTTCGGTGCTGACGAGAAGTCCTTGGATGACGAGGACTCCTTCCTGGAAAAGGGGATCATCGACTCGACCGGGATTCTAGAGGTCGTGGGGTGGATCGAAGAAAAGTTCGGTTTTCAGGTGGCAGACGAAGAGCTGGTTCCGGAGAACTTCGACAGCGTAAGCCGCCTGGCGGCCTTCATCTCGGCAAACGCTCAGGCCCGAGTGGCGTAAAGCGGACCGACGGTCTCCCCGCAAGGTGCCGGTCATGAGAGATACAACGGACATGCTCTTGCACGGTCTGCTCCTCGATGCGGGCGATCGCCATCCCGACAAGGAGGCGATCGTTACCGCCCATCGCAGGACGACCTATGCCGAGCTCCGGCAGCGCGCGGAAGCGGTCGCGGCGTGGCTTCGCAACCAGGGGGTGGCGAAGGGGGAGCGGGTGGGGATCCTGCTCGATGAGCCCTCCGACTACGTCTCCTGCTACTTCGGCGTGCTCATGGCGGGTGCGGTGGTCGTGGCGCTGAACACCCAGACGTCCGCACGAACGTTGAGGAAGCTGCTCAACGACTGCGGAGCCTCGACCCTCCTGACCCACGAGAAGTTCGCGCGCTATCTGGACGAGTTGGCCGGAGAGGTTCCTTTGCTGGAGCGAGTGGCGCTCGGCGGGTCCGCGCAGCGCGATGCTCCCCGGGCGGCCTGGCCGCTGCGTGCCACCCTCGAGGAGGTGTTCGCGACCCGGCCGCAGCAGGGGTGGGTGCCCGCTCCATCGTCGCCTTCCGAGCTCGCTCAGATCATCTACACGTCCGGGACGACCGGCGAGCCCAAAGGGGTCATGCTGCGGCACGCGAATCTCGTCGCAAACACGCGCTCCATAGTCGAGTACCTGCGATTGACCGAACAAGACAGGGGGATGGCCGTTCTCCCGTTCTTCTACGCCTACGGGAACTCCGTCCTGCTCACCCACATCGCCGTCAGGGCGACGCTGGTCGTGAACCAGAGCTTCGTGTACCCGAACTTGATCCTCGATCAGATGGTCGCCGAGAAGGTCACGGGCTTCTCGGGGGTTCCCTCCACGTACGCGTTGCTCCTGCACCGATCGGCGATCCGAAACTACCGCTTCCCGGATCTGCGGTACGTGACGCAGGCCGGCGGTGCGATGGCCCCGAAATGGGTGGTCGAGCTCAAGGAGGTGCTGCCGGAGCCGGAGATCTTCATCATGTACGGGCAGACGGAGGCATCGGCGCGACTCTCCTATCTGGACCCCCGGGAGGTGCTGCGCAAAGCGGGGTCGATCGGAAAGGCGATTCCCGGGGTCTCCCTCGAGCTGCTGGATCCGGCGGGAGCTCCGGTCCCCACGGGCGAAGTGGGCGAAATCGTCGCCCGCGGCGAAAACGTGATGGCGGGCTACTGGGACCAACCCGAGGCGACGGCTGAGGTCCTCCGGCCGGAAGGCCTTTGGACGGGAGACCTGGCCAGAAAGGACGAGGAGGGGTTTTTCTACATCGTCAGCCGTAAGAGCGAGCTCATCAAGTCCGGCGCTCACCGGATCAGCCCCAAGGAGATCGAGGAGGTGATCCTCGAGCATTCCGCCGTGCACGATGTGGCGGTGCTCGGCGTTCCGGACGAGATCCTGGGCGAGGCGATCAAGGCCTTCGTCGTCTTGAAGACCCCGGCCGCAGCCACACCCAAGGAGCTTCTGCAGCATTGCCGGCGAGCCCTTCCGGCGTTCAAGGTTCCTCAGCAGGTCCAATTCCTGGACTCGTTGCCCAAGACGGACTCCGGCAAGACGAGGAAAGGCGCGCTGAAGCAGGAACCATCCCTCTGAAACCGTCCGCGCCTGTACTTGGCACGGACCCGCAGACCGGACGATGTGATGCATTTATGTAGCCGCTGTATACTTCCCGAAACGTTCCCAGGGATCACTTTCGATGCAGAAGGCGTCTGCAACCATTGCTCGAACTACAGGGGCGACCCTGCAGTCCAAGAAAGCAAGGAGAAGTACGAGAAGAAGTTCCTCGCGCTGCTGGAAACGCACAGGAAACGCTCCTCGTACGACGTTCTCATGGCGTACAGCGGGGGCAAGGACAGCACCTATACCCTCGAGGTCTTTGTCAACCGGTACAAACTCAGGGTGTTGGCGCTCACGTTCGACAACTCGTTCATCTCCGAACGCTCCTTCGTCAACATGCGCAACGTCTGCAGCGCCCTCGGGGCGGATCATCTCGTGCTGCGGCCGGACCCCGGGATGCTGCGGACGATCTTTCGCATGGCAGTGCAGAGGGAGCTCTACTCGCCGAAGACCTTGGAGCGCGCCAGCACGATCTGCACGAGCTGCATCGGGCTCGTCAAGGCCGTCACGCTCAGGACGGCCATCGAGAAGGATATCCCGTTCGTCGGGTTCGGTTGGTCTCCCGGACAGGCTCCCGTCCAAGCCTCCGTGATGCGGACGAACCCGTCGATGGCGAGGGCGACCCAGAGGGCGACCGCCGAGCCGCTCCGAGCGATCGTGGGGAGCGCGGTGGATCCGTACTTCGTGACGGACGAGCAGTTCGGCTCCCCGGAGAGGTTCCCGTGGAACATCCACCCGTTGGCTTTTCTCCCGTACAATGAGGAACGCATCATCGAGAAAAACCGGCAGCTTGGCTGGGAGAAGCCGGAGGACACCGATTCCAACTCGACGAACTGCCTCCTGAACGCCTACGCCAACCAGGTCCACAAGGACCGGTATGGGTTCCATCCCTACGTCTGGGAGATCGCGAACATGGTCCGGTCGGGGGCCATGACGCGCGAGGAGGGTCGATGCAAGATCGAGGCGCCGGAAGATCCCGCCATGGTGGCCTACGCTCGCCGGGCCCTCGTTCCGGCCTGCGGGAGCTGCGGAGCGTGACGGTGGCGTACCGCCAGGCGTGCCGGCGCGAGGCGAGGGAAGTGGCGGCGCGGGCTTCCGGGACCGCTTGCGCGCATCGGGTGCCGCCGGCGGGGTATCCGTGAGGTTGCGATGACGGAGCTCGCCCCTGTGGTCTTCTGGGCGTGCGCCTGCGTCTGCGCGTTCGCCTACCTCGGTTACCCCGCGTCCCTCGCCGTTCTCGGCGCCGTCCGCCGCAAACGCGTTCGGAAAGACCGGGCGTGCCGCCCATCCGTGTCGGTAGTGATCGCGGCCCGAAACGAGGGGCGCAGGATCCTTGCGAGGATCGACGACCTGCGAGCGCAGAGCTATCCGGCCGAGCTCCTGGAGGTGATCGTCGTGTCCGACGGATCGACCGACGACACGGTCGAGCAGGCCCGGGCCGCACAGCGAGGTGATGGAGCGGGCGTCCACGTGGTGGACCGCGTGCTGGCGCAAGGGAAGGCTGCCGCCCTCGCGGCCGCCGCGCGGGAGGCCCAGGGCGACGTCCTCGTCTTTGCCGATGCGCGTCAGGAGTTCCATCGGGACGCGATCGCGCACCTGGCGGCCAACTTCGCGGATTCGGAGGTGGGGGCGGTCAGCGGCGAGCTCCTCTTCAGGAGCTCGGCAGATTCCGTGGCGCTGCCGATGGGCCTCTATTGGAAGTACGAGAAGTGGATCCGAAAGGCCGAAAGCCGCACCGGGTCCGTCGTGGGAGCGACGGGAGCCATCTACGCCGTCCGAAGGCGCCTCTATCGAGGGTTGCCGGAAGGGGTCCTGCTGGATGACGTGATGACGCCGCTGCAGGTGGCTCTCGAGGGATACCGAGTGGTCTTCGACCCCGACGCGATCGCCTACGACACGCCTTCCCAGGACGTCGGCCACGAGTGGCGGCGGAAGGTCCGTACCCTTGCCGGGAACTGGCAGCTGCTGACCCTTGAGCCCGGTCTCCTCGTCCCGTGGCGCAACCGGCTGTGGTTCCGGTTGCTCTCACACAAGTTCTCCAGGCTCCTGGTCCCTTTCGCCCTGCCCCTGCTTCTGGCGTGCAGCGGGCTCGCCGGGGGGCCGGCGTACCGCTTCTTCTTCGCCCTGCAGATCGCCCTCTACGCCCTTGCACTGGCGGCGGGGTGGTCTAACCGGCTTCGGCGCTGTCGAATCGCGGCTCTATGCCACTTCTTCGTCGTGCTCAACGCGGCGGCGCTCGTCGGATTCTGGCAC